>CAIXSE010000751.1 GCA_903921965.1 uncultured Thermoleophilia bacterium
ATCGGCAACAAGGTCGTGGCGCGCGAGACGGTGAAGGCCGTGCGCAAGGACGTGATCGCCAAGTGCTACGGCGGCGACATCAGCCGCAAGCGCAAGCTCCTCGAGAAGCAGAAGGAAGGCAAGAAGCGTATGAAGCAGCTCGGCGTGGTCGAGGTGCCACAGGATGCCTTCCTCGCCGTGCTCGAGCTGGACACCGGCGAGAGGGACCGCTGATGGGCGGCGCCGGAGAGCCCCGGGACGGGGCGGGCCCGGCGCCGGTCGTCGAGCCGCCGCAGGCCGCTGCGGGTGAGCCGCAGGCCGCGGGCCCGCACCTGACGACGCCGTCGGCCGCCTTCCGCGAGTCGTTCCTCGGCGCCCTCGCCGAGTACCACGCCGAGGGCCGCCACGGCGAGCTCGACCTCGCCGCCCTGTCCGATCCCCGCGAGTTCGCGAGGTACGTCGAGGCCCTGCGCGACGATGTCGCCCACCCCGGCGCGCCCGACCGCTACGTGTGGCGCGCGTTCGGCATCCGCATCGAGGCGCCGTACGACGGCTACGTGCCGCAGACGGTGCTGTGGTGGGCCGACAGCGACGAGTACCTCGGCCGCATCAACATCCGCCACGCGCTGAACCGCGGCCTCCTGCGCCGCGGCGGCAACATCGGATACGAGGTCCGCCCGTCGGTCCGCCGCCGGGGACACGCGACGGCCATGCTGGCGGCGGCGCTGCCCCTCGCCGGCGCCCTCGGCATCCGCGAGGCGCGCATCGACTGCGACGTGACCAACGTCGCCTCCCGGCGCGTCATCGAGAAGAACGGCGGCGTGTTCGAGCGCGAGGAGGCCGGCTCGTACTACTTCCTCGTGCCGACCACGTGAGCCGGCCGCCGGCGGTCCCCGGCCCACAGGGTCCGGCGCGGGCCTTCGCCGGCCCCGTGCGGCACCTCTACGTGCACGTGCCTTTCTGCCGGGCGCGCTGCGATTACTGCGACTTCGCCTCCTCGGCCGCCGGGGCGCCGGGGGCGCCGGGTCAGGCCGGGCGCTTCGACGCGTTCGTCGACGGCGTGGCCGCCGAGTGGGAGCGGGAGCGGGCGGCGCACGGCGTGCGCCGCCTCGAGACGCTGTACCTCGGCGGCGGGACGCCCAGCCTGCTCGGCGCGGAGCGCCTGGAGCGCCTCCTCGGGCTCTTCAGGGCGTCCCTCACGCCGCACGCCGAGGTCACCGTGGAGGCGAACCCGGAGGATGTCGACGCGCGGTTCGCCGCCTGGGCGGCAGGGTGGGGCGGGGGTGGGGTCACCGCACCCGGCCGCAATGGTGCGGCCGTCGCCGGGCGGCGCCTGCGTGTCTCGCTCGGTGTGCAGAGCTTCGACCCGGCGCTGCGGGAGGCGCTGGGGCGCCGTGCCCAGGCCGACCCGGCGGCCGCCTTCACCCGCCTGCGCGAGGCCGGCGTGCGCGCGCTCTCGGCCGACCTCATCCACGGCATCCCGGGGCAGGACGACGCCGGCCTCGAGGCCGACCTCGCCGCGCTGCTCGAGGTCCGCCCCGGCCACGTGTCGTGGTACGAGCTCACGCCTGCCGCGGGGACGCCGCTGGCCGCGCGGCTGGCGGCCCGTGCCGCCGGTGCGGACGCCGGGGACCCGGACGCGGCCGCCGGCCGCTACCGGCGCATCGTGCGCGGCCTCTCGCGGGCCGGCTACGACTGGTACGAGGTCAGCAACTTCGCCCTGCCGGGGCAGAAGGCGCGCCACAACCTCGCGTACTGGCGCGCCCGGCCGTACCTGGGCCTCGGGCCGGGCGCCGTCAGCACCGTCGGCGGCCGGCGCTGGACGAACGCGCAGGACGCGGCGGCCTGGGCCGGCGCCCTGCGCGCCGGCCGCGAGCCGCCGCGCGAGGCGGAACAGCTGAGCGGCGAGGTCCGCGCTCGCGAGCGCCTGCTGCTCGCCGCCCGCTGCGGCGACCCGGTCCCGCTGCCCGAGGTCGCCGCGGTCGTCGACCCTTCGGCCGCCTCCCAGCTCGCCGCCGCTGGATTGGTTTCCCTGCACAGTGGTACAATCCGCGTGACGCGAAAGGGGCGGTACGTCGCCGGCGAGGCGTGCGTACGTCTGTTTCGCGCTTGACGTTTAAGGGGGCACGCTTGGCGCTCACGCCACGACAGGAGGGAGTCCTCCGGGCCGTCATCGAGGAGTACATCGCCTCGGGCGCCCCGGTCGGCTCCAAGTACCTCAGCGAGCGGTTCTCGTTCGGGGTGGCCGCCTCCACGATCCGCAACGACCTCGCCGACCTCGAGGAGCTCGGCATGCTCGCCCACCCGCACACCTCGGCGGGGCGGGTGCCCACCGACTCCGGCTACCGTCACTACGTGAACGTCATCGTGAGCGAGCGCCGCGAGGCGCCCCCGGCGTTCGCGGTCGAGCGCGACCGGGCGCGCAGTGAGATCGACGACGCCCTGCGCGAGACGGCCGAGGCGCTGTCGCGGGTCACAGAGCTGCTCGCCGTCGTCTCCGCGCCGGCCATGACCACGTCGACGATCCGGCACGTGGAGGTGCTCTCGCTGCAGCCGCACCTCGTCATGGTGGTCATCATCACCACCTCGGGGCAGGTGACCAAGCGCGTCTTCCACCTGGAGCAGGCCGTGGACGAAGGCCTGACCGAGTTCGCGCGCGTGTACCTCAACGAGCGGCTGGTGGGCGTGCAGCTGGGCACGCGCCGTGTCGCCGCCGCCTTCGCCAGCCTCGACCTGCGTCCGCGAGAGCGCGCCTTCCTCGAGACGGTGCGCCCGGCCTTCGAGACGCCGGGGCCGGGCGACCTCGACAGCCTGCACTTCGGCGGCACGTCGCGTCTGTTCAGCAACCTCAGCCGCGAGGGCGCCGGCCACCTGCACGAGGTCCTGGAGATGCTCGAGCAGCGCTACAACCTGCTGGAGCTGATGTCCGACGCCCTGCGCGAGGACGGCGTCTTCCTCCGCATCGGCCACGAGATGGCGCCGCCCTCGCTGCAGGAATGCTCGCTGGTGGCGGCCAACTACGGAGTGGCCAACCGCAACCTGGGTACCGTGAGCGTGCTCGGTCCCACGCGCATGGACTACCAGCGCGTCATCGCGACCGTGCGCGCCACCGCCGACAGCCTCAGCACCTACCTCGAAGAGATCTGGTGACATCGTGACACTGCCCCGCCCATGAAACGCGACTACTACGACGTGCTCGGCGTGCGCCGCGACGCCGACGCGGCAGAGATCAAGAAGGCCTTCCGGCGCGTGGCGCGCGAGTGCCACCCCGACGTGAACCCGGGCGACCCGGACTGCGAGGCCCAGTTCAAGGAGGCCGCCGAGGCCTACGAGGTGCTGAGCGACGCCGAGACGAGGGCCGTCTACGACCGCTACGGCTTCGACGGCCTGCGCGGACGCAGCATGACCGACTTCGAGCACGTCGGCTTCAACGACCTGTTCAACATCTTCTTCGGCGGCGGCATGTTCGACTCGGTGCTGCGCGACGCCGGCGGCATGTGGGGCGCCGCCGGGGGCGGCGCCCCACAGCCGCGCGGCGACGACATCGAGGCGCACCTGCATCTCACGCTGGCGGAGTCGGTGTTCGGCGCCTCGCGCGAGGTCGAGGTCACGTCGGACGTCGCCTGCGAGACCTGCGGCGGCAGCGGCGCGCGGCCGGGCACGGGGCGCGACACCTGCCCGCAGTGCCACGGCAGCGGGCGCATGCGCGAGGTCTCCAGCCTCGGCGGGTTCGGCCAGTTCATCCGCACCAGCACCTGCAGCGTCTGCCGCGGGCAGGGGTCCATCGTGCAGGACCCGTGCGAGACGTGCCGCGGCGCCGGCCGCCTGCGGGCTTCACGCGCCGTGACGGTCGAGGTCCCGGCCGGCATCGCCGACGGCCAGCGGCTGCGGCTGGGCGGTGAGGGCGGCGCCGGGGCCCAGGGAGGCCGCGCCGGCGACCTCTACGTGTCCATCAGCGTCGAGCCGCACGAGCACCTGGTGCGCGAGGGCAACGACCTCGTGTACCGGCTCGACGTCACCATGGTCGACGCGGCGCTGGGTACCAAGGTGTACGTGCCGGCGCTCGACGGCGAGGTCGAGGTCGAGCTCAAGCCGGGCACGCAGCCGGGCGAGGTCAAGCGGTTCCGCAACCGCGGCGTGCCGGCCCTGCAGGGCCACGGCCGCGGCGACCTCCTCGTGGTGGTCGACGTCCAGGTGCCGCGGCACCTGGACGCCAGGCAGCGCGAGGCGCTCGAGCAGTTCGCGGAGCTCACGGGCAGCGGCAACTACGAGGCCGACCAGAGCTTCTTCGACAAGGTCCGGGCCGTCTTCCGCCAGTGACCTCCGGGGGCTACACGCGGTACACGCTGCGGCTCGCGCGCGCCGCGGCGGCGTCCGCCCCGGCCCCGGCGCCCGAGCCTCCCGCGGACGACTGGTCCGGGGCGGCGGCGTTCGTCGTGAGCGCCGACCCCGTGGACTACGCGCACCCCGACGCCGCGGCGCTGGTCGCGTCGCTGCAGCCCGCCGGCTGGCAGGAGGAGGACGGCGGCGACACGCTCGTGTTCTGGCTGGCGGACGGGGCTGCGGAGGACGCGGAGGCCGCAGCCGTGCTCGCCCGGCTGGGCACGCTGGGCGCGCTCGTCGCCGAGTCGCAGGAGCCGGGCTGGGAGACCGCCTGGCAGGAGTTCCACCGGCCGCAGACCGTCGGGCGGTTCTACGTGCGCCCGCCCTGGTGCGAGCCCGAGCCGGGCCTGCTCGACCTCGTCGTGGACGCCGGACAGGCCTTCGGCACCGGCGGCCACGCCACGACGCGCCAGTGCCTGGAGGAGATCCAGGCCATCGCGCCGGGCTCGCTGCTCGATATCGGCTGCGGCTCGGGCGTCGTCTCGCTGGCCGCGCTGCGGCTGGGCTTCGCGCCGGTGTGGGGCGTGGACTTCGACCCCGCCGCCGTGGTGGCCGCGGGGGAGAACGCGGCGCGCAACGGGTTGTCGGCGGAGTTCAGCGTGGGCGACGCGACCGACGCCTCGGCCGTGCTGCCGGAGGCGGACGTGGTCGTCGCGAACGTCGCGCTCCGGCCGATCCTGAGGCTCGCGGCGCGGTTCGACGAGCGCGCCGGCGGGCGGGCGCTCGCCCCGGCGCACCTGCTGCTCGCCGGGCTGCTCGTGGAGCAGGCCGACGAGGCCGCCGCGGCGTTCCCGGCGTACCGGGAGCTCGCGCGCCGCGACGACGGCGAGTGGGCGCTCGTGCACCTCGTGAGGGCCGGATGACGAAGGTGCGCGCCGCCTTCGTGGGCTGCAAGGTCAGCCAGGCGGACGGGGAGGAGGCCCTGGCGGGGCTCGGATCCGCAGGCCTCGAGACGACGACGGGGGCGGACGCCGACGTGGTCGTCGTGCACACCTGCTGCGTGACGGCCGAGGCCGAGCGCAAGTCGCGGCGCATGGCGCGACGCCTGGCGGCGTCCGGCTCACGCGTCCTCGTCGCCGGGTGCGCCGCCGTGCTGCACCCGGAGCAGTTCGAGGGGGACGGGATCGCCGTCGTGGGCCGGCCCGACTGGGCGCAGGTCGGCCGGGAGCTGCGCGACGGCGAGGCCGCCGCGCGGCCGCCGGACGGCGCCGCCGCCGCCGGACC
>CAIXSE010000752.1 GCA_903921965.1 uncultured Thermoleophilia bacterium
CTCCAGCTCCATCTTGTCGAGGAGCTGCTCCTTCATATCGCGCGAGGCGACGGTGCCGGTCATCTCGAGGATGCGGTCGGCCAGCGTCGACTTGCCGTGGTCGATGTGCGCGATGATGCGGAAGATGCGGATGTGGTCGAGCGAAGTCACGACCGCTGATGATACAGGCTGCGGGCGGGGCGGTCGCCCGGGCGTCAGTCCGCCCGTGCCTGCGCGCGCCGCCGGCGCCGCAGCAACTGCCGCACGACGGCCAGCTCCTCGAGCTTCAGCAGCTTGGCCAGGCCGAGGTACACGGCGGCGCCGGCGCCCACTGCGACGAGCACCGTGGCCAGGAGCGCGAGGAAGCCGCGGTCGGCGAACCCGCGCAGGGCGAACCAGAGGCCGCCGGAGACGGCGGCCAGGGCCAGGGCGCAGAGCACGGCGCCGCCGGCCGAAAGGGCCATGCGGCGCCCGTCGAGGCGCCCGATGTGGCGCCGCAGGAGCCACATCAGCACGACGAGGTTGAAGACCGAGACGATCGACGTGCTCAGCGTGATCCCGGCCACGCCGAGCGGCTTCAGCAGGATCCAGTCCAGCACGGCGTTGAGCAGGAGGTTCACGAGTCCCACGAACAGCGGCAGCCACGGCTTCTGCAGGCTCTGGAAGCCGCGGTTGAACATGATGTTCGCGTTGGCGAAGGTGAGCCCGACGGCGAACGCCGCCAGCGCGAGGGACACCTCGTGGGTCGCCGCCTCGCCGAACGTCCCGCGCTCGTACACCAGGCGCACCACCGGCACCGCCATCACGGTGAACCAGGCCAGGAACGGCAGCGAGACGAAGACCATCTGGCGCACGCCGAGCGAGAGGGTGTCGCGGAAGCGGTCCATGTCGTGCTGCGCCGCAAAGCGGGACAGCGACGGGAACAGCACGGTCCCGATGGTCACCGCGAAGATGCCCTGCGGCAGCTGGTAGAGGCGGAAGGAGTAGCCGATCTCGGCGGCGGCACTGTCGCTCACGAACTGCGCGAAGAACGTGTCGATGAGGGCGTTGAAGTTGAGGATGCCGAGCGTGATGGTGATCGGCACCATCAGCGCCAGCACGCGTCGCAGGTACGGATCGCCGAAGTGGAAGTTGAGGCGCAGGGGCTCACCGGCGGCGCGCATCGCGAGCAGCAGCAGGACCAGTTCCACGACGGTGCCGGCGAGCGTGCCCCAGGCCAGTGCGTACACCCCCCGGTCGCTGTGCCAGACCGTCATGAAGACGATGATCACGACGTTCCAGACGATGCTCACGACCGCGGGCATCGTGAAGCGCTCGTGCGCGTAGAGGACGCCGGTGAAGACGCCGGCCACGGCGAGCACGAGGATCGTCGGTACGAGGATCTGCAGCAGGGTCGCGGCCAGGTGGCCGGATGCGGCGGTGCCGGTGAGTTCCGGGTAGAGGACGTGGGCCACGGGCGTCGCGACGAGGACCAGGAGCGCGCACACGAGGCCGACCGCGACGAGCATGAAGCCGAGGAGCGTGCCGGTGAGCCGGCGGGCACGCTCCACGTCGCCCTTCGTGAGCAGCGCCGTGAGGACCGGCACGAAAGCGGCGCTGATGGCCGCGTCCGCGAACAGCTGGCGGATGAGGTTCGGCACCACCGACACCGACACGAAGACGTTGTAGTCGGGGGTGACGCCGTAGAAGCCCGCCGTGAGCACCTCGCGGCCGAGCCCGACCACGCGCGAG
>CAIXSE010000753.1 GCA_903921965.1 uncultured Thermoleophilia bacterium
CGCATGCCGGCCGGGTAGCAGTCGCGCAGCGTGTGCTTGTCGATGAAGGGCAGGAGGCGGACGTCGTCCAGCGTGCGGACGTCCGCCGGCGTCACCCCGGCCTCGTCGCAGAGCTGCCGGTACACGGCGCTGCCGTCGTAGCTGCGACGGACCATGTCCTGCAGGCGCTCGAGCTGCAGCGCCCGCAGCGCCTCGACGGAGAGCGTCTCGGCGGCCGGGTCGAAGTACGTGCCGTCCGGGGCGGAGGCCGCGACCTGCGGGCCCGGCAGCGCGGCCGCGGGCGGCGTCATCGGGCGCCCGCCTCACGCCCCGCGGCGAAGGCGGCCAGGTTCAGCTCGTACCAGCTCTTCGGGACGTTGCGGGCGATCGCTTCCTGCCAGGTCTCGACCTCGAACGGCAGGTGCGTGGAGAGCGCGCCGACCAGCACGATACCGGCCACCTTGAGGTCGCCGACCCGGAGCGCCACGGCGTTGCCGTCAACGACCACGACGTGGTGGCCCGCGGCGGCCATGCGCTCGGCCGCGTCGAACGGGTACGCGTGCTCGCCCTGCGAGGCCAGCGGCGGCACGATCTGCTGCGTGTTGACGATGGCCACGCCCTCGGGCGTGAGTGCCGGCGCCGCGCGCAGGCCCTCGGCCGCCTCGAAGGCCAGCAGGTAATCCACCTCGCCGGGGCTGATGCTCGGGGCCACGACCTGCTTGCCGATGCGGATGTGCGAGTTCACGCTGCCCCCGCGCTGGCTCATGCCGCGGGTCTCGCTCAGCTTGACCTCGAGGCCGCCGTTGAGCAGCGCCACGTCGGCGACGACGGCGGCGGCCACGATCACGCCCTGGCCGCCGACGCCCACGACCATGATGTCGTCGACCACGCCGGGGGCGTAGTGCAGGGCGCAGGCGTTGCCGGCGCAGCCGGACCCGTCACGCGTGCTCATGCCGCACCTCCGTCGGCCTTCACGATCGCGCAGGGCTTGCAGAGCTGCGCGCAGAGCGAGCAGCCGGTGCAGGTCTCCACGTCGATCGCGACCTTGTGCCGGTTCTTGTGCATCGCCTCCACGTGCCGCAGCGACGGGCAGCCGAGCTTCATGCACTGCTGGCAGGCGTTGCAGAGCTCCTCGTCGACCACGTAGGGCTCGCCGGTCAGCTTGGCCGGGAAGAGCACGCACGGCCTCGTGGTGATGAGCACGGCCGGGCCGTCGTAGGCGAGCCCGGCCTTCAGCGCCTTGACGCAGGCGTCGTGGTCGTAGGGGTCGACCTGCTCGACGAACTCGACCCCGAGCGCGCGGCAGATGGCGGCGATGTCGACGGGCTTCGTCTCGACGCCGGCGAGCGTGCGCTCGTTGCCGGGGTTGGTCTGGCCGCCGGTCATCGCGGTGATGCGGTTGTCCTGGATGAGGACGAGGGTCTTCGTGCGCTGGTGGACGGCGTTGAGCAGGCCGGTGAGGCCGCTGTGCAGGAAGGTCGAGTCGCCGATGACGGCGATGGAGCCCTTCTCGCTCCCGCCGGCGCGCGTGAAGCCCTGCTCGATGGGGATGCTGGCGCCCATCTCGAAAGCCGAGTGCATGTGCGAGACCGGCGGCAGGGTCGTGAGGTCGTAGCAGCCGATGTCGCCGTGCACGTCCAGATCGAGCTTCTTCATCGCCGCGGCCATGCCGCGGTGCGGGCAGCCGGTGCACAGCACCGGCGGCCGCGGGATGACGCCGGTGTCTTCCCCGGCCTTCTCCTCGGCCCAGCGCGGCACGTGGAGGCCGGCCTCGTGGAAGCCCCGGCCGACTCTCACCGCCGTCAGTTCACCCCACTGCGGGAACCACTGCTTGCCCTCGCAGGCGATGCCGGCGGCCAGCAGTTGCTCCTCGAGGTACGGCTCGAGCTCCTCGACCACGAAGAGACGGTCGACGGTCGCCGCGAAGCGGCGGACGACCTCGATCGGCAGGGGCTGGATCATGCCGAGCTTGAGGAAGGTCGCGTCGGGCAGTGCTTCCCTGGCCGAGACGTAGGCGGCACCGGCCGAGACGACGCCGATGCGTGCCGCCCCGCCGCCCCGCAGGGCGACCAGGCCGGCGCCGGCGGCGCCGGCCCCCGGCTCCACCCGGGCGAGCTCGCCGGTGAGCGCCGTCTCCTCGGCGTACTGCGTGAGGCGCTTCACGCGCTCGAGCAGGCTGCGGTGCAACGGCCTCGAGTAGCGCGGCAGCAGGCTGTACTTCTCGGTGATGCGGTGCGGCGGCTTGCGCTCGGGCTCGGGCCTGCGCAGGCCGCGCGGGTCGCCGTCGCCCGGGACCGCCGCGCCGCCGCCTTCGTCGTCCTCGTCGCCGATGCGCACCAGCGACTTCTGGTGCGCCGTCTGGATGCTCAGGCGCACCATGACCGGCACGTCGAACTGCTCGCTCAGGTCGAAGGCCAGCCGCGTGAACTCGTAGCACTCCTGGCTGTCGGCCGGCTCGAGCATCGGCATGCTGCTGATGCGCCCGAAGTAGCGGTCGTCCTGCTCGGTCATGCCGCTGGCCATGCCGGGGTCGCCGGCGAGGCACACGACGAGGCCGCCGTTGACGCCCGTGTAGACGGAGCTGATGAGCGGGTCGGCGGCCACGCTGGCCCCCGCGCTCTTCATCGCCGTCAGGGCGCGGACGCCGCCCATGGACGCCCCGAACGCCACCTCGTAGGCGACCTTCTCGTTGGTGGACCACTCGGCGTAGACGCCGTCGTACCGCGCCAGGTTGGTGACGATCTCGGTGCTCGGCGTGCCGGGGTAGGCCGCC
>CAIXSE010000754.1 GCA_903921965.1 uncultured Thermoleophilia bacterium
CGCCTCGGCGGCGCTCCCGGCGAGCGCCCCGGCGGCGTGCAGCTCGGCCGTGGCCTGCGCCGCCTCGGCGGCGACCCGGGCGCGCTCGACGGCCCTCGCCGCCTCCTCGTCCTTGGCCTTCTTCCACAGCCAGTCGGCGGCGACGATCCCGATGGCGACGATCGCCACACCGTACCCCCAGAAGAAGGCCAGGTAGTCGCTGGTGGTGCCCATCGCCGGCGCCCCCGGAAGGGAGTTGCGGAACGCCGTCATCGCGAACAGCAGCGTGCCGAAGAAGGCGAGCATGCCGATCTCGCTCGTCCGCCGCGAGAAGACCACCGAGACCGTGATGCCGATCACGCTGATGATGAGGATCCAGGTGAGCACGATGGAGAAGGCGACCACCGTCCACGCGACGTAGGAACGCGTGATGACGAAGTCGATCTGGCGCGACGTGATGCCCTCGTTCTCGGCGAGCCTGGCGGTCGAGTAGTCGGTCGGCGACGTGTGCATGCTCACGTTCAGACCCGGCCACGCCCCGTATGCCATCAGCCGCAGCGGCACGGGGTAGGTCCCCCGGCCGGGGATGTCCTGGTAGGCGTCCATCCACAGCGACGTGCGGTGCCAGTCGGAGGGGTAGTCCTCCACGTTGCCGTCCAGGTCGAGGGCGACGTCCACGAGGCCGCTGTCGTACCTGCCCGAGAACACCTTGGTCTCCTGGGTCCCCGTGCGCGAGATGCCGATCTCGAAGTAGATGGGGTCCTTCAGCTTCGCGGGGTGGAGCGCGTTCGCGTACAGGTCCGAGCCGGCGGCCGGCGCGCACTCCAGCTGCAGCGAGAGCTTCTCCTTGTCGAGGTCCACGCCGACGATCTTCACGCGCACGTTCATGTAGTGATCGTGGGCCGGGACGGGATCGGTCAGGCGCACGACGTCGGCCTGTGTGTAGTGCGCATGCACCGTCTGCATCACCGAGTACAGGGCGAGGGCGCAGGCGATGGTGCCCGCCGCGACGACGGCGATGATCACGAACAGCTTGAGCGGTGTCTTCACGCCGCGCTCCGACATGGGCTGCGGTTCACCCCCCCGCACTCGTCGCCGGTACCTGCAGGGCCGGAGTCCGACACGGTCAGCTGAAGTCCGCCGGGTCGGCCGGGACGTCGCCGGCGAGGGCGTCGTCCTCGCCGGTCGCGCCGGTCCGCCGGTCGCGCCGCGAGCCGCGCCGGTAGAGCCACAGCCAGCCGATGACGCCGACGGCCACGATCACCACACCGTAGGCCCAGTAGAACGCGAGGTAGTCGCTGTACGCGCCGGACGGCGGCGCCCCCGGCAGCATGTTGCGGAACTCGGTGAGGCCGAAGAGCAGCGTGCCGAAGAAGGCGAGCATGACGAGCTGCGGCTCGCGCTGCCCGAGCACCACCGACATCGTCATGCCGATGACCGTGATGATGAGGACCCAGGTGAGCGCGATGGAGAAGTAGACCACCGTGACCGTGGCGTGCGAGCGCCGGAGGGTGAGGGCGACCTCACGCGCGCTCATCTGGTCGCCCTCGAAGGGCGAGCGCGGGGTCGCGAACTCGACGTCCAGCCCCGGCCACGCGCCGTACGCCTTCAGCAGGATGGGCAGCTTCTGCGGCGGTCCTCCGCGGACCGGCTCGTAGATCGCCAGCAGCAGCAGGCGCCCGCGGTGGACATCGCGCGGGTAGTCCTGGACGTTGCCGCCGAGGTCGAGCTCGACCGGCACGGTCGTGCCCTTGTCGCCCCGCGTGATCACGATCGTCTGCAACGCGGCGGGGGCCGAGGCATCGCCCGCCTGCACCGTGAGCCTGCCGTTGATGTGCAGGCTCCCGGGGTCGTACATGTCCGACCCGGCCGCCGTGAGGTCCAGCTGCATCGTGGACGCCTCCCGGTCCAGGTCCACCTCGGTGAGCTTGATCCGCGCCAGCAGCGCCGCCGGGTAGTCTTTCGGGGCCGCCGTCTCGTCGATCGCGACCACATCGGCCGCTCTGGCCGCCCTGTGCAGGGCGCCCATCACGACCACCACGGCGACGGCGAGCCCCACGACCACCGCCGCGGCCGCGAGCGTGAGGGTGACGCGCCTGGCGCCGGCGCGCGTCACGCGCCCGCCCGCTGCCGGTGCACCGCTACCACCGGTCCGCGCTCACGCCCGCGCTCCCGCCCGGATGCCGTACAGCGAGAGGCAGGCGCGCAGGCGCCCGCCGTGGCGGGCGCGGGCGGCGCGCCCCAGCTCGCGGCGCACGGCGCCCACGGCGGCCACGTCGGCCGCCGTTGCCGGGACGCCCCCGAAGAGCACGGCCTGGGCGCGCCCGAGCGCTGCCGACGCGTCCACGCCGAAGCGCTCGCGCAGCACGACCGCCGTCTCGTCGAGCGTGAGCGAGGCCGGCGCCGCGACGCCCTGCTCGAGCAGCTGGTCGCGCAGCAGGCCGAGCGACGTGCCGAGCCGCTCGGCGGGCGTGCCTCGCCGCACCGAGAGCGCCCGGCGCCCGAGGCGGACGGCCGGCCAGGCGACCAGCAGTGCGGCGAGCGTCAGCGCCGTCAGCGCCCACGGGGAGAGCCGGCGGGACGCCGCGACCGCCCCCGTGGGCCCCGCGGCCGGGCGGCGGGCGGCTGCGGCCGCGCCGCCGGGATCGGCGCCGTGCGGCTGCGCCGCGGGGAGCGCGCCGCTCCCGCCGGCGCCGCGGGTGGCCACGTGCGGGTTGACGAAGCCGACGCTCGCCGACGAGGCGCCGGGCAGCGGCATGGTGTGCCCCGGGGTGGGGTCGAACGAGACCCAGCCCACGCCGGGGAAGTACGCCTCGACCCAGGCGTGCGCGTCTTTGCGCGTCACGATGTACGTCCCGGTGACGGACCTGTCACCGGCGGCGAAGCCCACGGCCACCCGCGAGGGGATGCCGTTGAACCGAAGGAGCGCCGCCATGGCGCCGGCGAAGTGCTGGCAGTAGCCCGTCTTCGTGTCAAAGAGGAACTCCGCGTACGGCGAGCTCATGTCGCTCTCGGGCGGCCTCAGCGAGTACGCGTAGTTCTTGCGCAGGTACTTCTCGATGCGCAGGGTGATGTGCACTGGGTCGGCCGCCCCGTCCAGGATCGTCTGGTTCAGGCGGTACAGCCCGCGCCACTCCCTGGTGCGCACGTCGCGGCCGGTCAGCCGGTTCCACTCGCGCTCGCCGAGCGTGCGGAAGGACTGGTTCATCACGGGGAACGGCACGGACGTGGAGCTGAGCACCACGTCCGGAGGGTAGCTACGCCCGCGGCCGACGAGGTCGCTGGCCCTGAGCTGCGGGACCACCGCCGTCACCGTGTAGCGGATCCTGGGGCCGACCGGCTGGTCGAGACGCAGCGCCTGCGCGTCGGTCACCCACAGGCGTTTCACGCGCCCGTCGGTGAGGACGCTGCGCGGCGTCCCGCCTGTGAAGAGGTGGTCGGTGAGCGTGGAGACGACCTCGAACGACTGCGTGACGACGCGGCCCGGGGGCTCGGGCGGCCGCGCCGGCACGACGAACTGCGGCGCCCCCGCCCGCGTCGTCACGGCCATCTGCGTGTACGACGAGCCGTTGAACCACGTGTTGCCGTCGAACGCCGTCAGCGCGTTGGCCCGCCAGTACGTCGCCACGGGCGAGCGGACCTTCATCACCACGGCGTCGCCCGGCTCGTCGAGCAGACGCAGGTAGCTCTGCATCCAGTCGAAGCCGACCAGCGTGTCGCCCCGGCCGGCGATACCCCAGGTGCGCCAGTCCCAAAGCGGGGCGCTGGCGACCACCGAGGTGGCGCCCATGAGCGAGAGCGCGAACACCGTCGCTATCAGCGCCGTCGCCGACCCCGCGAGCAGGTCGGCGGCTCGCCAGCGGTCGCGCGCCAGGGAGCGCGAGAACATGAGCACGCAGCCCGCGAGGAGCAGGAACACGACCGGCGCCCAGAGCAGGTGGTCGGCCCGGTCGGCCGTCAGCCCGAACCCGAGCATCACCAGAAGGATGGCGATGGCGGGGACGGCGAGCCGCAGGCTCAGGGCGCAGAACGCCGCCGCACCCACGGCCACGTAGACGACGAGCGACGCGAAGACGGCGAGCCCGTCGCCCGGCAGGACGGCGAGAGGGAAGCGCTCGTACTGGTAGGTGTGCATGCCGGCCTGGACCTGCCCGGCCACGTAGGCGAGCTGCGCGCCCCACCCGTGCACGTCGGAGGGGACGTCCACCTGGGCGCGCACCAGGATGAGCGCCCCGATGGGGATCAGGGCGAGGGCGAGTGGCCAGAGGCGCCTGTCGAACAGGCCGGGCGAGCCGGCGAGCGAAGCGGCGAGCACGGCGACGAGCAGCAGGGGCGCGATGGACGGCTGGGCGACCCCGGCGAGCGCCACGGCGGTCGTGGCCGCCAGCCCGGCGAAGCTCGCGATATACAGGGCCGTGCGCGTCTTCATCGCCTGGCCAGGACGCGCCTGCGCCGCGGCGCGGCGGTGAGGGCCTGGGCGAGGTCGGCGGCGGCGTGGACGCAGACCACGCGCGCGCCGGCCGCCTCGAGCTCGGCGCGGAGCTCCGGCGCGGCGCCGGCGGCGGTGCCGACGAGGACGGCGCACAGCGGCGTGCCCTCGTCGCGCAGGGCGGCGGCGGCCCGCGGCAGCGACGGGTCGAGCGAGGTGAGCACCAGTGTGAGGCTGCGGAAACGCCCGCGCCTGCGCGCCTGCGCGACCAGCACGCGGAGCGACGGGCCGAGCTGGTCGAGGCCGCCGGCCTTGACCCCGGCGAGGAAGGTGAGCAGGCGCCGCCGGTCGGCCGCCGAGACGGAGAAGCTCAGCGGACGCGCTCCCGCGGCCGGCACCACCGTCACGCCGCGACCCTGACGCAGCGCGGCGTCGGCGATGGACCCGGCGGCCTGCACGCACAGCTCGAAGTCGTCGCCGCTCGCGTCGCCGTCGCGCACCTCGCCGGGCGCGTTGAAGAGGACGGCCACGTCGCCGTCGCCGGTGTCTTCGAGCTCGCGCAACATGAGGCCGCCGGTGCGCGCCGTGGCCTTCCAGTCGACGCGGTTGAGGGGCTCGCCGGGCGTGTGCGGGCGCACGCCGCGGAACTCGGAGGCGTCGACCGTCGGCGGACGCCCGCGCCGTCCGCCGCTGCGCCGGCCCGCGCCGTCGCCGAGCTCCCACGACTCCAGGGGCACGAGCCGCGGCGGGACGGTGAGGACCAGCGGCTCGCCGCCGGTGTGCCGCGCGTAGACGAGGCCGAGAGGGTCCTCGGCGAGCGCCGTGACCGGCGGCAGCCGGTGCACGCCTCGCCGCACCTGCCACGGCCCGCAGTGAAGGCGCCGCACCGCGTGCGGGCCGAGGCTGGGCACGTCGATGGTGCGGACGCCGGCCACCAGCGGCCCGGCGGCGTCGTCGAGCGTGACCTGCAGTCCCGGCACCGGCGAGCCGTTCCTGACGCACACGGAGACCATGAGGGGATCGCCGGCCACCGGCTGGTCGGGCAGGACGGTCCGCGTCACCTCGAGGCGCGAGGCCGACGTGCCGACGAGCACCCAGCACACACCGACGGCGGCGGCCAGCGCCACGGCGAGGAAGTAGAGCTCCCACGTCCCGAGCGCCCGTGCGGCGATGTACGTGAGCGCGGCGACCGCGAGGAGCGCCGCTCCGCGGAAGCTCGGGCGCACGGCCCTCACGACACCGGCACCGGCACGGTCGCGAGGATCCGCTCCATCGCGGCCTCCTCCGGGTGGCCGGAGAGCGGCGCCTCCGGCGACAGGATGATGCGGTGCGCGAGCACGCGCACGGCGAGGTCCTTGACGTCCTGCGGGACGACGTAGTCCCTCCCGCGGAGCAGCGCGTACGCCTTGGCAGCGCGCACCAGGGCGATGCCGGCGCGCGGGCTGGCGCCCAGGTAGATCTCCCTGCTGGTGCGCGTCGCCGCCAGCAGGTCGAGCACGTAGGCGCGGAGCGCCGGCGCCACGGTGACCAGGCCGACGGCCTCCTGCATGGCGAGCACCCGGCCCGCGTCGACCACCGGCCTGAGCGCCGCCAGCGGGTCGCTCGAGGTCTGGGCCTCGAGCAGGGCGTCTTCGGCGGCCCTGTCCGGGTACCCCAGGCGCAGACGCATCATGAAGCGGTCGAGCTGGGCCTCGGGCAGCGGGTAGGTGCCCTCGTACTCGATGGGGTTCTGGGTGGCGACCACCATGAACGGCGCGGCGATGCCGTGCGTGACGTTGTCGATGGTCGCCTGCCGTTCTTCCATGCACTCGAGCAGGCTGGCCTGGGTCTTGGGCGACGAACGGTTGATCTCGTCGGCGAGGACGATGTTCGCGAAGACCGGCCCCGGGCGGAACTCGAAGCGGGAGGTCTGCTGGTCGAACACGCTCACGCCGGTGACGTCGCTGGGCAGCAGGTCGGGCGTGAACTGGATGCGCGCGAACCGGCAGTCGACGGAGCGCGCCAGGGTCTTCGCGAGGAGGGTCTTGCCGACCCCGGGGTAGTCTTCGACGATCACGTGTCCCGCGGCGAGCAGGGCGACCACGCAGGCCTCGACGCACTCGTCCTTGCCGACGACGACCGACGAGACGTTGGCGGCGATGCGGCGCGCGGCCTCGGCGACCTCGGCCAACCGGTCGTGACGGGCTGCGCTGCCGGACTCGGACTTCCCCATCTGCTCCTCACGCCCCCTGACGCCCGCGCGGGCACGGTCCGGACGGACCCCGGCCTCGAGACCGGCCGGCTCGGCGACGTGCCCCCAGGACGTCCGCC
>CAIXSE010000755.1 GCA_903921965.1 uncultured Thermoleophilia bacterium
CACCGAGGAGTAGCGCGGCGCGGCGCCGCGGCGGAAGCCCCACACCGAGACGCGCTCGAAGCCTTCCTCGCGTGCCCAGGCGGAGATGGCCCGGTAGTGCGCACGACGTACCTGCAGGTCGGGCAGGCGCACGCCGCGCAGCCGCAGGTAGGCGCCGACGGCGGTGTACGGGAAGGTGAAGAGGGGATAGGTGGTGACCTGGCCAGCGCCGAGGGCCGCCGCGTGCCTCAGGTCGGCGACCACGTCCTCTGCCGTCTGCCCGGGCAGCGCGAACATCACGTCGGCGTTGACGGCGGCGAGCCCGCCGGCGGCCAGGCGGTCGAGCGCGGCCTCCGCCTGCGCCGGGGAGTACCGCCGGCCGATCGTGTGCAGGTGCCGGGCGGCGAACGACTGCACTCCCAGCGAGACCATCGTCACGCCGGCCTCGTGCAGGCGCGGCACCAGCCCGGCGTCGACGTCGGCCGGGCTGGTCTCGATGCACACGTCGCCGCCGACCCGGAACAGCGTGCGCAGACGCTCGAGCACCTCGGCGACGGCCTCGAGCGCGAGCGTCGGCGTGCCTCCGCCGACGTAGATGCTGGTCACCTCCGCCGGACCCACGCTCTCCGCCCACCACTCCGCCTCCGCCAGCGCCGCGTCGCGCCAGCCCGGCACGAGGTCCGCCTGGTACGGCACCTTGGTGTAGGGGCAGTACGGGCAGGCGTTGCGGCAGAACGGCACGTGCAGGTACAGCGACGTGCGCGCGGTGCGCGGCGGCCGGTAGCCGGGGGGCGGCGGGCGGAACGCCCACGGCTGCGCCGGCCCGACCAGGTGCCGCCGCAGGGCGCGGGTCGCGAGCCGGGAGACGCCGTGTCCGGCGGTGCTCACCAGTACCTCCGCATGGCGAGCACGGCGCTCGGCCGCAGGCGGAGCGCCTCGACGATCTCGGTGCAGGCGGCGTAGCCGCAGTCGGGGCAGCACCAGCCGGGCGCGCGGCAGCACACGGATTCGCCGTCGACGTCGGCCACGGCGGCCGCCGGCGTGCGCCGCTTCCAGCGCCCCGAACGCAGGGCGAGCAGGCCCGCGCGCGAGTTGAGCACCGGCAGCCCTTCGGCGATGCAGCCCAGGAGGCGGTCGATCACCGGCGCGCGCTCGCGGGCGTCCAGGTAGTGCTCGTCGTAGCCGTAGTACGGCGTGTGGAAGTAGAACTGCACGCCCGCCACGGGCAGCCGCGAGTCGCGCACCCAGCGGAGGAAGGGGAGGATCCCGTCCTGCGTGTCGCGGTCGACCACGAAGATGACGGCCGCAGGAGGGTGCCCGGGCGCGCGGACGGCGGCCTCCACCTCGGCGAAGTGGTCGCCGCGCCGGCGCTCGAACGTGCCCGGCAGGCCGTCCATGCTCACCCAGACGAGGTCCGCGCCCGAGCCCAGGCCGTGCGTGCCGTTGGTGTACACGTGCACGTGGTAGAAGCCGAGGCGGCGGGCGAGGAGGACCGCCGCGTCCAGCCCGCGGTCTCCGTCGTGCCACAGCATGGGTTCGCCGCCGCTGTAGTACACCTCGCGGAAGCCGCGCCGGTGGGCGTCCGCGAGCAGGCGTTCGAGTTGTGGCCAGGTGATATCGGGGCGTCCGGCGGCCGGGATCGCGCAGCCGGCGCAGCGCAGGTTGCAGCGGTCGGTGAGCGCCACGCCGTAGATCAGCGGCCGCACGTCGCGGAGGACGACGCTGCGCCAGGCCCAGCGGGCGTAGAAGCCGAGCCGTTCGTCCATCGAGCCCCCGTCCCCCCGGCGCGCGGGCGGCGCGCTTCGCTCTCAGTATCCCCGCGAGGCGGGCGCGGGAACAGTGGGCGGGGTGGTGCCGGCCGGCTCCGGCGGGCGGCCGCGCCTGCACGGGCGGAAGCCCGCCGCCGGAGCGTCGCCGGCGGTGGCGCAGGACTCTGCATGCTCGGGTCGCGGGTCGCGCGCCGGGCAGGAGGGGCGGCAGAAGGTGCCCGTCGTCGTCATGGCGGCGAGGAACGGGCCGTCGCACGAGGCGTCGCGGGCGTAGAGGGCGGCGAGCACGTCGCCCCCGGGCGGGAGCGTGCGCGGGGCCGGGATGCGGGTGGTGTCCACGACGTGACGGTACCCGGGGCGGCGCACGGTCGACAGCGGAGAAGAGGGGCAGGACCGGGTGAGACCGGGCGGGGCGCCTCAGGGCACCCCGCCCGGTCTCGCTCACGCCCGGGATCTCAGGCTTCGCCGCCCGGTACGACGACAGCGGCGGCGAGCGCACGCATCACCTGGTCGGCGGCCTCGCCGGGCGTCGCGGAGGCGGGCAGTTCGAGGTCGGCGCCCAGGTCGCCGGCGTCGCCGAGGCCGACGACGTACATGTCGTGGGGCTCGGCGATGGCGCGCAGCTCGGCGAGGTCGAAGCGGTCGACGTCGCCGAGCGCGGCGACGAGCACCACCCCGGCGTCGGTCATCGCCCAGGCGATCTCGCCGAGGCGGCGCAGGTGCGCCTCGCGGCCGAGCACGTCCTTGTCGTCGCCGAGGCCGGCGGCGCTGAGGCAGTAGGAGTGTACGCCGTTGTCGAAGAGGCGGCGCTCCAGGGCGGCCGCCGCCAGGCCCGCCGCCTCGCCCGACTCGCCGGCGAACACCACGGCGCGGCCGGCGTGTCCGTAGCGCGCCGTTCGTTCCGCCGGGGTCACGTCGCCGCCGGCGAAGCGCCGTTCGGCGAGGCCCTGCCCGGCCGCGTCCGGCAGTCCCTCGATGACGATGCCGCACCCGGCCGTGTCCCAGCCGTGCACGATGACGAAGCGGGAGGTCGGCTCGAGCACGTCCGCCGGGTCGAAGGCGACCGGGCGGACGGCGCGGAGCACGATCTCGGCCACGTCGTGCCGCTCAACCTGGCCGGCCCCGGTGACGGATTCCAGCTCCTGCTCGTCGAGGACGCTGAGCACGCTCTCGAGCTCGACGGGCACGCGGGCGGCGCCCATGCGCAGCACGTACCGGCGCCCGCGCACGAGCGGCGCGCTGTTCATCCAGAAGACGTTGGCGCGCAGCCGTGTGGCCACGAGCGGCCCCGCCTCGTCGGCGCGCACCAGGAGCTCGCCGGGCTTGGCGTACACCTGTGTCTCGAGCGTGAGGCCCGTGGCCTGGCCGGCGAACGCCTCCTGCGGCCGCGGGCCCGCGAGCACCTCGATCGTGTCCACGCGTGAGCGCTTGCCCGACGGCAGGAAGACGACGTCGTCGCCGGGACGCACGCGCCCGGTCTCGACCGTGCCGACGAAGATGCGCCGGTCGTCGCCCGCGGCCGTGAACTTGTACACGTCCTGGAGCGGCATGCGGAACGGCCGGTCGAGGTCGTCGTCGAGGCGCTCGAACGCCTCGACCTGCTCGAGGACGGTGGGGCCGTCGTACCACGGGGCCGAGAGGGCGCGCTCGACGATGTTGTCGCCGTCGCGCGCGCTGACCGGGATGAAGCTCCGCGGGTGGACGCCGAGCCGGCCGAGGAAGTCGGCGTACTCGGCGACGACGGCGTCGTACTTCGCCTGGTCCCAGCCCAGCAGGTCCATCTTGTTGACGAGCACGCTGATCTGGCGGATGCCG
>CAIXSE010000756.1 GCA_903921965.1 uncultured Thermoleophilia bacterium
CGCGCAGGAGTACAAGGACAGCCTCGTCGGGCAGGTGAACCAGCTGCTCAACCTGGTCTACGGGCTGCTCGCGATGAGCGTGATCATCTCGCTGTTCGGCATCGTCAACACACTCGTGCTGGCGGTGTACGAACGCACGCGTGAGATCGGCCTGCTGCGCGCCATCGGCTCGTCGCGCCGCCAGATCAGGGCGACGGTCCGTTACGAGAGCGTGATCACCTCGGTCATCGGCGCGCTCATGGGCATCGTCGTGGGCATCCTGTTCGCGTGGGTGGTCACGACCAAGTTCGCCGGGCAGGGCATCACCTTCTCGATCCCGGGCGGGCAGCTCGTCGTCTTCCTCGTCCTCGGCGTGATCGTCGGCGTCATCGCCGCCATCCTGCCGGCGAGGCGGGCGGCGCGGATCGACATCCTCGATGCGATCCACTATGAGTGAAGTCCGCGCAGGTGGGTAGGACGTGAGCGCCGCACCGCGGCACGGGCTCGCCGCCGCCGGCGGGCGACCCGGCGGGGACGACGAGGAGGTCAGCGCATCCTGACGCTCGAACACCAGCACTGGCACGCCATGCCCGCCGGGGAGGTCGCCGACCTGCTCGAGACCGACCCCGAGCAGGGCCTCGACCTGTTCACCGTCGAGCACCGGCGGGAGCAGTTCGGCGCCAACGCGCTGACGCCCCCCAAGGGGCCGGGCGCGTTGCGGCGCCTGCTGCAGCAGTTCCTCGACCCGCTCGTCCTCATCCTCATGGCGGCCGGCGTCGTCACGGTGGTGCTCCGCGACTACGTCGACGCGGGCGTGATCTTCGGCGTCGTCGTGCTGAACGCGCTGGTCGGCTACTTCCAGGAGGCGCGTGCGGTCGCCGCCATCGACGCCCTCACGAAGTCGATGACGACCGAGGCGACCGTGGTACGGGCCGGCGAGCAGCTGCGCCTGCCGGCCCCCGACATCGTCCCCGGCGACCTCGTGCTGCTCCAGGCCGGCGACAAGGTGCCGGCCGACCTGCGCCTGGTGCGGACGCGCGAGCTGCGCGTCGACGAGTCGGCGCTCACCGGTGAGTCGCTGCCGGTGGAGAAGCCGGGCGAGCCGGTGGAGAGGGACTGCCCGCTCGCCGAGCGCGGCGACATGGCGTTCGCCTCCGCGCTCGTCACCTACGGCACCGGCGCCGGCCTCGTGGTCGCCACCGGCGACGCCACCGAGGTCGGGCAGATCAACAGGCTCATCAGCGAGGCCCGCGACCTCAAGACGCCGCTGACGAAGAAGATCGACCAGTTCTCCACGGTGCTCCTCATCGTCATCGTCGCGCTGGCGCTGCTGACGTTCGCCATCGGACTGGTGCGCGGGCAGGGCCTCGTCGAGATGTTCAGCGCCTCGATCGCGCTGGCCGTGGCGGCCATCCCCGAAGGGCTGCCGGCGGCCGTGACCATCACGCTGGCCATCGGCGTGAGCCGCATGGCGAAGCGGCGGGCCATCATCCGCAAGCTGCCCGCCGTGGAGACGCTCGGTTCCACGATGGTCATCTGCACCGACAAGACGGGGACGCTGACGCAGAACGAGATGACCGTGCAGCGCATCCGGGCCGGCGCCCAGGACCTGCGTGTGGGCGGCGTCGGGTACGGGCCGGCGGGAGGCATCGAGCCCGGCCCGGGACCGGCGGCGCTCGAGGTGCTCCGCGCCGGCCTGCTCTGCAACGACACGGCGCTGGCCGAAGATGACGGCCGCTGGCAGGTCGCGGGAGACCCCACCGAGGCCGCGCTGCTCACGTCGGCGGCCAAGGGCGGCCTCGGCCGTCAGGCGGAGGAGGCCGCCCTCCCGCGCCTCGACGCCATCCCCTTCGAGAGCCAGCACCAGTACATGGCCACGCTGCACGACGCCGGCGACGGCCGCCGCGTCGTCTACCTGAAGGGCGCCGTGGAGAAGGTGCTCGCGCGCTGTTCCACGGCGCTCGGCGAGGACGGCGGGCGGTCCGCGCTCGACGTCGCCGGCGTGCTCGCGCAGGTCGACGAGCTCGCCGCCGATGGCCTGCGCGTGCTCGCCTTCGCGCGCGGCGAGCTCCCGGACGGGCGGGACGCGCTCGAGCACGAGGACGTCGAGTCCGGCCTGACCTTCATCGGCCTGCAGGCCATGATGGACCCGCCGCGGCCGGAGGCCGTCACGGCGATCGCCGCCTGCCACACCGCCGGCATCACCGTGAAGATGATCACCGGCGACCACGCCGCCACGGCCACGGCCATCGCCCGGCAGATCGGCCTCGCAGGCCCCGACGACGAGGCCGCCACGGGCGCGGAGATGGCCGCCCTCAAGGACAGGGACTTCATCGAGCTCGCGCGGCGCGTCAACGTCTTCGCGCGCGTGACGCCCGAGCAGAAGCTGCGCCTGGTCGAGGCGCTGCAGGCGCGCGAGCTCGTTGTGGCCATGACCGGCGACGGCGTCAACGACGCGCCGGCCCTCAAGCAGGCCGACATCGGCGTGGCGATGGGCATCACCGGCACCGACGTGGCCAAGGACGCCGCCGACATGGTGCTCACCGACGACGACTTCGCCTCGATCGAGGCCGCCGTGGAGGAAGGCCGCGGCGTCTTCGACAACCTCGTCAAGTTCATGATGTACGCCCTGCCGACGAACGTGGGGCAGGGCCTCGTCCTGCTCGCCGGCGTCGCCCTCGGCACGGCCCTGCCGATCCTGCCGCTGCAGATCCTCTGGATCAACATGATCACCGCCGTGCTGCTCGGTCTCGGCCTGGCCTTCGAGCTCAAGGAGCCGGGCATCATGCTGCGGCCGCCGCGCGAGCCCGGGGCGCGCCTCGTCTCGCGCGGCGTCGTCATCCGCATCGTCGTCGCCGGGGTCATCCTGCTGGTGTGCGCGTTCGCGCTGTTCGAGTGGATGCACGCCCAGGGCTACAGCGACGCCCAGGCCCGCACCGCGGCCGTGAACGTGTTCATGTCGGTGCAGATCTTCTACCTGTTCGCCTGCCGCTCGCTGGGCCGCTCCCTGTTCCGCTTCAGCCCGTTCGGCAACCGCATCGTCGTGCTTGGGGTGGCGGTGGTGGTCGGGCTGCAGCTGCTGTTCACCTACTGGGGGCCGATGCAGACGGCCTTCGAGACGCAGGAGTTCCCTGCGAGGGAATGGGTGCTCATCGTGGCGTTCGGCATCGGCGCGATGGTGCTGATGGACCTCATCGGCGTCGTCCTCCGGCGTCTGCGCCTGGGCTGAGACCGTGGACCCGTCGGCGAGCGGGCCGCTCACCCCGCCGTTCGAGCAGGGCCCCATCCGCCCGCCGAGCGAGGCGCAGAGCCTGCTGGTGCGCGTCATCCGCAACTGCACCTGGAACCGCTGCACCTTCTGCCCGGTGTACAAGGGGACGAGGCCGTCACTGCGAGCGGTGGAAGACGTGCTCGCCGACGTCGACGCCATGGCGGCCGCGGCCGAGGTGCTGCGCCGCGATGGCATCAGGCCGCTCCAGGAGGGTCGCCTGCCCCGCGAGGCGTACCAGGTCGCGCTGTTCGTGCGCGCGGGGGAGAGCACGGTGTTCCTGCAGGACGCCGACCCGTGCGCCGTGAAGCCGGAGAAGCTGGCCGCGGTGATCCGGCGGGTCAAGGAGCGCTTTCCCACGGTGGAGCGGGTGACGACGTACGGGCGCGCGGCGACGCTGGCGCGGCGCACGCCGGAGCAGCTGGCGCTGCTGGCCGGCGCGGGCCTCACGCGCGTGCACCTGGGGCTCGAGTCGGGTGCCGACGAGGTGCTCGTGGCGGTCGACAAGGGCTGCACAGGCGGCGACCTCGTGGCGGCCGGCGAGAACGTCGTGCGCGCCGGCCTGGAACTGTGCTTCTACCTGATGCCGGGCCTGGGCGGGCGCGCGGCGAGCGCCGCGCACGTGACGGGCTCGGTGCGCGTGCTCCGCGCGGTGGCCGCGGCCGCTCCCGCGGAGCGCCCTCTCGTGGTGCGCCTGCGGACGGCGGCGGTCCCGCCCGGCACGCCGCTGGCGCGGCGCGAGGCGGCGGGCGAGTACGTGCTGCCCGACGACGTCGAGGTCGCGCAGGAGCTGCGCGACCTGATCGCCGGGCTGGACGATGCACGCGTGGAGCTGCGCTCCGACCACACGCTCAACCTGATGCGCGAGCTCGAGGGCTCGCTGCCGCAGGACCGCGAGCGCCTGCTGGCGATGCTGGACGAGTACCTCGCCCTGCCGCGGGAGGAGCAGGCGCGGTACGCGATCGGCGTGCGCCTCGGCGTCTTCCGCACGCTCGCCGACCTTCGCGACCCCGGGCGCTCCGCGGCACTGCAGCGGCAGTTCGACGGCTACGAGCAGCCCTCTGCCGACCAGCTGCTCGAAGTCGCGTCCTCGCTGCGCTCGCGGTACATCTGAGCGCGGCCCCCGGGCCCGCGGGCCCGCGGGCGCCGTCGGGCCGAAACGCTCCGTCGTGCGCCGCGCTCCGTCAGACGTCCGCGGGGCCCGGGTCCTCCGTGAGGTACCGCTGTACGGTGGGACCCAGCGCCGCGACGAGCTCCTCTCGCGACGCCGACGCCAGCGGCTCGATCCGGGCGACGTACCGGACCACGGCGAGGCCGATCAGCTGCGCGCCGACGAGCGTGGCCCGCAGCCGTGTCTCGGGGAGCCCCACAGCCTCGGTGAGCGGCACGAAGATGCACCGTTCCAGGCACTCGCGGACGTGCCCCAGGGCGATGTCGTTGGCCATGGCCGAGCGCACCATCGCCGGCAGCGGCGTGCGCGTCTCCACGGGCTCCCAGGCGTCGAGGAACGCGCCGACCACGGCCGCGCCGAGGGACCCGGCGTCGACCGTCAGCGCGTGACGGAGGACCTCGCCGGGCTCGGCCGGGATCGTGAGCGCGGCCGCGAAGAACCTCTCCTTGGAGCTGAAGGAGTGGTGGACGAGGGCCGGGTCGACGGCGGCGCGCGCCGCGATGCCGCGGATGGTCGCGCGGTCGTAGCCGAGCTCGGCGAAGTCGAGGCGCGCGGCATCGAGGATGGTCTCGCTCGTGTGGCAGTCGCCGGGCCGGCGCCCGCTGCGCCTCCCGGCCCTCTCCGTGCCGGAGGCCTTCTCCTTGCCGCCGGCCCGTCGGGAGTCCCGGGACCGTCCGGGATGTTCACGAAGAAGACCCAGTGCCACGACAGGTACTCGACGATGAGGCCGCCCAGCGTGGGGCCGACGGCGGCCGCCACCGAGCCGAGCGCGCCCCAAAGGCCGACGGCGGCGCCGCGCTGGTGCGCGGGGAAGGCGGCCATGAGGATGGCCAGCGAGATCGGCAGCAGCGCCGCGCCGCCGATGCCCTGCCCGGCGCGGAAGACGATGAGCCAGTCGATCGTGGGGGCAAAGCCGCAGAGCAGCGAGAACAGCGTGAACAGTGCCAGACCGAAGAACACGAACACGCGCTTCTGGCCGTACTTGTCCGAGATGCGCCCCTTGGAGAGGAACAGCACGGCCAGCGCCAGGCTGTAGGCGTTGATCACCCACGAGACCTTGGTGACGGAGGCGCCCAGGTCGCCGATGATGGCCGGGATGGCGATGTTGACGACGGTGACGTCGAGCAGCGCCATGAACATGCCGAAGCTCACGGCGACGAGGATCCGCCACTTGCGGGGGTGACCCTGGTGGATGGCGTCGGTGGGCGCCGCGGCCGTCCCGGGCGCCGGGCGTTCTGGCCGTCCGCTCACGGCGGGGTCCTTTCGCGCTGGAGGTGGAGGCGCCGCGCACGGCGGGATTCAACGATGGATGAATCCTGCGTCCGGGAACCCAGCGGTCGATTGCCGAAAACGACAACATCGCGTCGCCTGAGGCACGACTGTGCAGGCCCGTTCGAGTCTGTGCGGCTTTCCGAATCCGAAACGTCGACGGGCGCTCGTGAAGTCCTGCCCTTGTTGACGAGATTCTTCGTCTGGTACGTTTCACGTCCGTCCCTGCGGCTGCCGCCGGCCGCCGGGGGCGCCGCGGCGCCCGCTTCGTGCCGCGGCATCGGAGGGAGGCGCGCATGGTCCGCAGTCACACGCACCGCCTGCTCGTCGCAGCCGCCGCGGCCTGTTTCGTCGCGTTCACGGCGGCCGTCCTCGCCCTCGTGCTCCCGTCCGCCCTGCGCGCCACCGGCATGCAGCTTCTCTCCGCGCGCGCGCAGGCGGAGCAGCTCTCTCGGCAGATAGCCGGCCTGGATGCCGGCATCGACGCCGCGACCGGCAGGTGCGCGCGCGCCGGCGACGCGCTGCGCGACGTCCGGCGCAGCGTGGCGCGCAACCGGCGCCTCCAGGCGGCCGGGCGCAAGGACCTGGCCGCGGCCCGGGCGGCGCTGGCGCAGCGGGCCGTGGCCCTCTACAAGCAGGACGAGATCTCCACCCTGGCGGCGATCCTCAGCGCCGACGACTTCACCGTCATGGTCGGGCGCCTGTCGCTGGTGCACGACATCGTCAACGCCGACAAGGCGATCGTCGAGCACGTGGAGCGGGCGCAGCGCGGCCTGCAGCGCAGCGCCGCCGAGCTGGCGGACGGCGAACGCGCCGCCCGGCGCCTCGTGCGTCGGCGCGACCGCGAGCTCGCCGCCATCAAGGCGCGGCTCGGCGAGCGTCAGGCGCTGCTCGACAGCACCCGCGCCGACATCCGGCACCTCGTCTCGCTGCAGACCCCGGCCGCCCCCGCGCCGGAGCCCTCGGCGACGAGCTCGGCGCCTTCGGGCGGCGGTTCCTCCGGCGGCGGCAGCGGGCCCTGGTGGTCGCTCATCGAACAGGCCGCGGCGGTCAACGGCGTCAGCGCCCGCGGCATGTACAAGCTCATGATGATCGAGTCGGGCGGCGACGCTTCGGTGGTCGGTCCGGGGGGGTACTACGGCCTCTTCCAGTACCACCCCGCCACCTGGAAGGGCTCGTGGAACCCCTACCGCGGCCGGAGCATCATCGACGGCGCCGCCCAGATCAAGGCGACCGCCCTCGCCCTTCGTCTCGGGTACGGGCACGCCTGGTGGGACCCGTCGTACAGCTACGCGTTCGGCGGAGGGTGAGCGCGCCGCTGCTGATGCTCGACCACGACGGCGTCGTGGTCGACTCGTTCGAGATCTTCTCGTCGGCGTTCCTGCTGGCCTGCCGGCGTGAAGGCCTGCACGGCATCGCGACCCCCGACGACGTCCTGGACCTCTTCGCCGGCAACGTCTACGAGACCATGCGCGCCGCCGGTGCCGGCGACGGGCAGATCGTCCGCGTCGTCACAGCCGCGGCCGACGGCATGCGGGTCGCCATGCCGGCCCTGCGGCCCTTCCCCCTGATGCCCGAGGTCATCGGGGAGCTGGGTGAAGCGCGCCACATCGTGGTCGTCAGCTCAAACACCGAGGCCGTCGTCGGTACGTTCCTGCGGCGTCACGACATCCGCGGGGTGGCCGAGGTCGCCGGCGCCGAGACCGGCCACAGCAAGGTCGAGAAGATCCGCACGCTCATCGCCGGACACCCCGGGCAGGACGTGCACTGGTTCGTGGGCGACACGGCCGGCGACATGCGCGAGGCCCGCCTGGCCGGGGCAACGCCGGTGGGCGTGGCCTGGGGCTGGCACGGGCCAGACCTGCTGGAAGAGGCCGGCGCGGAGCGCATCGCGCAGTCGCCGGCCGACCTGCTCGCCATCGTGGCGCCGGAGCTCTCGGCGGACTTCCTGGGTTCGGGCTGAGGCGGGGACGGCCGGGGAGCCGCCCGCCGGCCGCCGTGCCGGCCGGAAGGTGTGACGGCCGTCAGCGCCCGTGGCCGCGCGCGCCGCTCTGGCGGCGGGCGCGGTCGGCGGGGCTCTCGCCGTCGCCGGACCCGGGCCCGCCCCGCAGGCCGTAGACCCCGGCGCGGCGCTCCTCGATGACCGGCGAGTAGGCGACACGGTTGTTGAAGCTCGAGCGCTTCATGCCGGCCGTCATGCAGAGGCGCTCCAGCTCGTGCCGCTCCATGGCGCCGCCGTGCTCGCGCAGGAGGTGCACGAGCGTGAGTTCGGTGGTCTCGAGCACGTCCTCGGCCCGCGCCGGAGCGCCGAGGCTCACGCGGTCGTCCTTGACGACGAGGCCGGGCACGCGCCGGCAGAGCTCCCCGAGGATGTACTCGGGCATCACGAACTCCTTCATGCGTTCGTCGCGCCGCACCCCGGCGTGGAGGTCGGCCAGACCGGCCTCGCCGGCGACGGCGAGGATCTTGACGACGCGCGCCGTCACCGCGTTCCGCGCCACCGAGGGCAGGAAGAACCAGCCGGTCCGCCGCTCGAGCCAGACGAAGTCGGCGGGCTCCGAGACGACGGCCAGCACCAGGTCGTCATCGACCCACACGCCGAGGCTCGCGGCCACACGCCCTGTGACGTCGCTGACGCGGGCGGCCCCGGCGCGGCGCACGACCGCCCGGGCCGTGTCGAGGATCGCCGCGATGACCTCGGCCGTGTCGGCGGTGGGGTCGGGCGGGTTGGGCAGCACGACGCGCACGTCCTTGATGACGTCGAGCGCGAACGGGGCATCGTGGCCCAGTATCTCGGCGGCGCGGAGCAGGCCGGCGGGATCGAAGGGGCGCGCGGCGATGTGCTCGTCGGCCAGGCGCCGCGCCAGCTGCTTGGCCGTGGTGGGCGCCGAGTCGGCCGCGGTCAGCAGCGCCCGCGTCAGCGCGGGCGCCGCGACGCCGCCGCTGTCGAGGTCGGCGCCGGCGCGGATGCGCGTCGCGAGGCGCTCGCAGAGCTGGCGCACGCGCTCGCGCGTGATGCCGCCGAAGTCGTGACCGGCCGCCTCGAGCGTGACGCCGCCGCGGCCGTCCCAGCCCCAGACGCGCACGCCGACGCCGGCCGTACGACCCGGCTCCGCGTGCTCGGCGATGGCGGCCAGTTCGACCTCGAGGGAGCGGGGGGAGGGGTCCACGCGGTCAGGATACTACAGAGGCAGGTCCTTCCCACGCTCTCTTGCCGTCCTGTCAAGGGCCGACCCTCCGGGTGCCGATAGCTATCCCATGCCCGCCGGTGCTGCACTATGATGGGCGCCAGTCTGTGAGGGCCGTATCCCAGGGGGAGCCGATGGCCACCGAGAAGCCCAAGAAGAAGCACGACGAGTCCGCGCCGGCCGCCGGAGGCGCCCACGTCCACAAGGAGAAGCTCGACCTCAAGACCTACGAGGCCGAGCTGGTCAAGCTCCAGACCGAGCTCGTCATCCTGCAGGAGTGGATCAAGCACGCCGGCCTGCGGGTCGCGGTGATCTTCGAGGGCCGCGACGCGGCCGGCAAGGGCGGCACCATCAAGCGTGTCACCGAACACCTCAACCCCCGCGTCGTGCGCATCGCCGCGCTCGGCACGCCCAACGACCGCGAGCGCACCGAGTGGTACTTCCAGCGGTACGTCGAGCACCTGCCGGCGGCCGGCGAGATGGTCCTCTTCGACCGCTCCTGGTACAACCGCGCCGGCGTCGAGCGCGTGATGGGCTTCTGCACCGAGGACGAGGTGTGGGAGTTCTTCCGCACCTGTCCCGAGTTCGAGCGCATGCTCATCCGCAGCGGCATCATCCTGCTCAAGTACTGGTTCAGCGTCAGCGACGAGGAGCAGGAGCGCCGTTTCCAGAGCCGCCTCAAGGACCCCCTCAAGCAGTGGAAGCTCAGCCCGATGGACCTCGAGAGCCGCCTGCGCTGGGTGGAGTACTCCAAGGCCAAGGACGAGATGTTCTCGTACACCGACACCAAAGACTCGCCCTGGTGGGTGGTCGACGCCGAGGACAAGCGGCGGGCGCGCCTGAACATGATCCACCACCTGCTGAGCCAGATCCCGTATCAAGACGTCTTGCCCAAGGACCTCAAGCTGGCCGAGCGGCCGCCGGAGAAGGGCTACGTCCGGCCGCCGATGGATTCGCAGACGTTCATCCCGGAGGCGTTCTGACCGGACGCCTGCCGGCACCGCCCGGCGATTCGGGCTGGGGCACGCGCGTGCCGGTCGACCGGCACGGCGGTGGGCATTGGGCGGTGGGGCCCCCAGGGCGTGCCTCCATCTTCTTCACACTGCCGTAACCCGCCGTCACGCGGCGCGTGTGAGGGGCGGCGCCGCCGCGGGTATCCAGTGGGCACGGAAGGAGAGTGCCATGGACGACAGGACGCAGTACCCTCGTGAGAAGACCGCGGCGGCCGAGCGACCGGGCTACGGACGCCTCATCGCAGTAGGCATCGTCGCTCTCTGGCTGGCGACCATGCTGCTCGTGCTGGGCCCGGCCGCGGCGCGCGGGCTCTTCTGACAGATCGACCTCGACGTCGGGGCCGGCGTGGGGCACGTCTCCGCGCCCGCCCCGACGTGTTCCCGGCCGGTCCGGCTTCGGGAGCTCACTGAGCGGTGACCCTGCGGCGCACCGCTCGCTGAGCCCTCTTCCGTAGCTCAGTCGGTGCCCTCCTCGCCCCCGAACGGCTCGCCGACGAACGGCAGCTCGGGCAGGTCGGCGAGGGCGCTGAGGGCGAGCCGCGCGGCGAGGGCCGCGAGGTCGTCCAGACGCGGCTGCCCGCGACGCGTGAGGTCGTCGGCGGCGGCGTCGAAGCCGGCGCGCCCCCTGGCGATGTACTCCGGCGTCGCCGACCGTACGGACCCGAGCACGCACTCGGGCACCGGCACGACCCAGCAGAGCTGCTCGTCGACGTGGACGAAGGTGGAGGGATGGAGCATGCGACTCCTTTCGCGAGACGAGCGGGCGTGGACCTGCCGCCAAGCCCGGGATGCGGACGCCGCCGCCGGACGTGGGGCGGGACGTGGTCTGCAGCGACCGGTCGCGGACACGGTGCGCGGCGCCCTCGTGGGGCCGGCACCCGGCGGCGACGTCCGCCGACGAGAGTAGCAGCCGGCGCGGACGGAACCCGTGACGCCGACGGGGTTCCCGAAGCCCGGCGATATGGGTACGATGCTCGGCACAGCCACGCGTCCACAGCGAAGGAGAAAGCATGTCCGACAGCGTCTACAGGGTCATGGAAGTGATCGGCTCGAGCCCCACGTCGTGGGAAGAGGCGGCGCGCAACGCCGTCGAGAAGGCCGGCATCCATCGCGAGGACCTGCGCGTGGCCGAGGTCGTCGAGTTCGACATGAAGATCGACAACAAGGCGATCGTGGCCTACCGCGCCAAGGTGAAGATCTCGTACAAGTACCACGAGATC
>CAIXSE010000757.1 GCA_903921965.1 uncultured Thermoleophilia bacterium
CCGTCCGCGCGCCGCGCTCGCGCGCGTCCGTCGCGGCGCCGCCCGGCGCGTCCGGGTACACTCGTCGCATGTCGTCCCGGGCGCCGCTCCCCCAGTCCTTCTTCGCGCGCAACGCGCTCGCGGTCGCGCGCGACCTGATCGGCTGCTCGTTCTTCGTCGACGGCGTCGGCGGGCGCGTCGTCGAGACCGAGGCCTACCGCCAGGACGACCCCTGCTGCCACGCCTACAACGGCCGGACGGCCCGCAACGCCGTCCTCTTCGGCCCGCCGGGCCACCTGTACGTCTACTTCACCTACGGGATGCACTTCTGCGCGAACACGGCCTGTGAGGCCGAAGGGACCGGCGCCGGCGTCCTCCTGCGGGCGCTCGAGCCCGAGACCGGCCTCGCGCTCATGGCGGAGCGCCGCGGCGTCGACCGGCCGCGCCTGCTCGCCTCCGGCCCGGCGCGGCTGGCCCAGGCGCTCGGCATCGACCGCGCGCTCAACGGGCACCCCGTCTGGGAGCCGCCGCTGGCGATCCTGCCGCGTCCGGCCGGTGCGCCGGTGCCCGACGTCGTCACCACGGCGCGCATCGGCGTGCGCGGCGGCGACCAGAAGCCGTGGCGCTTCGTCGACGCCGCCAGCGTCCACCTCTCGCGCACGCTCGCGCGCACGCCCGTCCTGCCCGCTGGGTAAGATACCGCCAGACCCAACGCCGGATGCCGCCGGCGGCGCACGTTCCCGCGCGCGCTTCCCGCGGTACGCCGTGCCCGACGAAAGGACCACCTCGTGAAGCTCCACGAGATCTACGAGACCGCCGTGCGCATGGGCATCGAGGCCGACCCCCGCGGCAAGGAGGGCGTGGAGGAGTTCCTCGAGCGCCAGCAGCGCCGCTACGACGCGCTGCCCGAGCACCTCAAGGCGCTCGCCGACCCGCAAGACCTCACCAACCCGTTCGCCGACACGCGCATCTACGTCGGCGACCCCGAGGCGGAGGTCACCACCATCCTCGGCGGCATCGACATGAACCCGGCCGAGATCATCCTCGCCGACAGGCTGCGCGAGAAGGGCACGCCGGTCGACGCGGTGTACACGCACCACCCCGAGGGCTGGGGCCTCACCAAGCTCGACAGCGTGATGGAAGTGCAGGCCGACATCTGGGCCACCGTCGGCGTCCCCATCCAGGCGGGCGAGAAGTTCATCAACGAGCGCATGGATGAGGTCCGGCGCCGCTTCATGCCGGTCAACTACGACCAGGCCATCGACGTCGCGCGGCTGCTCGACGTGCCGTTCTTCTCGGCGCACACGCCCACCGACAACCTCGTGGTGGACTACCTGAACAAGTACTTCGCGGACCGCGACCTCAAGCTCATCGAGGACGTGCAGAAGGCGCTGCTCGAGATCCCCGAGTACCGCATCGCCGCGCAGAAGGGGGCCGGCCCCTACATCGGCAAGAGCAAGCCCGGCGCCCGCGCCGGCAAGCTCCTCGTCGACATGACCGGTGGCACCGAGGGCCCCAGGCAGATGATCGAGAAGCTCGCCGACGCCGGCGTGGGCACGATCATCCAGATGCACATGGGTCAGGAGATGCGCGACGAGGCCGAGAAGCACCACATGCACGTCATCATCGCCGGGCACATGAGCAGCGACTCGCTGGGCATCAACCTGTTCCTCGACGAGCTCGAGCGGCACGGTGTGAAGACGATCGCCACCAGCGGCCTCATCCGCGTGCACCGCGATGCCGACGGCGGGGTCGTGCGCGAAGAGCCGGGGGCGCTGCCCGTCCGCTGACGGGCGGCCCGCGCGGGCGGTCGCCGTCCTTGCCGTGAGCGTTCCTCACGTGGAGCTGCTGGCGCCGGCGGGGGGGCCGCGCGCGTTGCGCGCGGCCCTTGCGGCCGGCGCCGACGCCGTCTACTTCGGCCTCGGGCGCTGGAGCGCGCGCGCCTTCGCCGGCAACTTCGAGGGCGACGCGGCCGCGGCGGACGCCGTCGGCCTCGCCCACCTTCACGACGCGCGCGCGTATCTGGCGCTCAACACGCTGCTCAAGGACGACGAGGTGGACCCGGCGCTGGCGGCGCTGGAGGCGCCGTACCTCGCCGGCCTCGACGCGCTCATCGTCGCCGACCTGGGCTTCGCCCTGCAGGTGCGGCGGGCGTATCCCGACCTCCCGCTGCACGCCAGCACGCAGGCCGGGGCGCACAGTTCGTCACAGCTTGCGGCGCTCGCTCGCCTCGGCTTCTCGCGCGCCGTGCTGGCACGCGAGCTCAGCCTCGACGAGATCGCCGCCCTCGACACCGCCGGGCTCGAGCTCGAGGTCTTCGTGCACGGCGCCCTCTGCTACGGGTACTCGGGCGACTGCCTGCTCTCCAGCATGGTCGGCGGCCGCAGCGGCAACCGCGGCCGCTGCAGCCAGTCCTGCCGCCTGCGCTACACCGTGGCGCAGGCATCCGGCGCGCCGCACGGCTCCGCCCCGGCCGCGCCCGTCGCCGAGCCCGGCCGCGTCATGTCCACCTCCGACCTCGCCGCGCTCGAGGTGCTGGCTCGGCTCGTGGCGGCCGGTGTCACGTCGCTCAAGATCGAGGGCCGCATGAAGGACGCCGCCTACGTCGGCGTCACTACGGCCGTCTACCGCGAGGCGCTCGACGCGGCCCTGGCCGACCCGGACGGCTTCTCGGTGCGTCCCGAGTGGCGCGCCAGCCTCGAGCAGAGCTTCTCGAGGAGCTTCACCACCGCTCACCTGGAGGGGCGTCACGACGAGGTGCGCAGCGGCGGACGCGGCGGGCACCGTGGCGTCCTCGTGGGACGCGTCGCGGCCGTCGGCGACGCCGCGGGGACCGTCGAGGTGCGCCTCTCCCAGCCCGTGGCCGCCGGCGACGTGGTGTATCTCTACACGCCGTGGGGGCAGTCGGAGCCGCTGCGCCTCGAGGAGGGCGGCGAGGAGCGGCTCACGCTGCGCGTGCGCGAGCGCGTCGCCGTCAAGGACCGCCTGTTCCGGCTTGCGGCCGCGGACGTCGGGCGTCTGGCCCACGACCTCGAGGAGGGCCGGGTGGTCATGCGTCCGGTGCCGCTGTCGCTGCGGCTCTCCGGCCGCGTCGGCGAGCCGGCGTGCCTGCGGGCGAGCACGGGGACGGCACCGGACGAGGTGGTCGTCTCGGTCTCGTCGGGGCAGCCGCTGGCCGCGGCGCGCACCGCGGCGCTCACCGAGGCCAGGGCAGTGGACGCCCTCGGGGCCCTCGGCGGCACTCCGTACCGCCTGACGGGCCTCGAGTACGACGTCGCCGACGGCGTGTTCCTCGCCGTCGGCGAGCTCAAGGAGCTCCGCCGGCGCGCGGTCGCCGAACTCGACGCGCGGCGGCTGGCGCGCACTGCTCGCCGCGCGCACCCCGCCGCCCCTCCGCCCGCGGTCGAAGCGGCGCCACCGCCCGTTCGCAGGCGCGGCGCCGGCGAGCGGGAGCGCGAGGTCGTGCTGGTGCTGAGGCCGGGCGAGCGTCCGCTGCCGGCCCCCGGCGTCGGCGTCCTCTGCCTGGACGTCCCGGCCGCCGACGCGCCCGCCGGCATCGAGGCGGCCTTCGCCGAGCTCCGCACCGAGGGCCTGCCGCTCCGGCTGCGGCTGCCCGAGGTGCTCTTCGACGCCGACGAGCCCGCCTGGCGCGAGCTCGTCCGCCTCGGCCCGCAGGCCCTGTACGTACGGCACCTCGGCCTGCTGGCGGCGCTCGTCCGTGAGGCCGCGTCGCCCGCCATCCTCGAGTACCCGCTTCAGGGGCTCAACGGCCTGGCGCCGGCCGTCGCGGCCGAGCTGGGCGGCCGCCCGCCGGCCGCGGCCGTCGTCTCGCCCGAGAGCTCGCTCGCGGAGATCGCCGGGCTCGGGCCGTCCCTGGCCGAGGCGTGCGCGGGGGCCGAGGCTCCCGCGCTCGAGATCCTCGTGTTCGGCCGCCAGCAGGTCCTGCACGCGCGCGATCGGCTGGGTCGCGCGGAGGGGCTGGTGGGCGAGCCCGCGCCCGGGGGCCACGAGGCCCTCGTCCTGGAGGACGCCAAGGGCTACCGCTTTCCGGCCGACGTGGACGCCACCGGCACGCGTCTCTTCAACGCGCGCGTGACCAACCTCGCGGCCAACCTGGACGAGCTCCGCGAGGCCGGGGTGTCCGCCTTCCTCGTGATCCAGGCAGACCTCGACGACGGCGAGCGCGCGGCGTTCGCGGCCGGGGGGCTGCCGGCGCTCGCGGCGTTCGCCTCGCGGGAGCGCAGCACCACCGGCCACCTCTTCCGCGGCGTCGCCTGAAGGCGTCCGCTCCGCGGCCGCGCTGCCCCGGAGCGCCTGCGCACTGCGCCCCTTCCGGACCCGTCCCGCTCCGCGACCCTGTGGTATCATCCGCGGCGGCCGCGCGGCCGCTCCGTCGCCCCTGGCGACGCCGGCCGCGACCCCGTCCGGAGAGATCCCGTGACCGACCGCCGCCTTGTCGACGACCTCATGGTCGGCGCCGTCGAGGTGCTTCCCGAAGGCGCCCTCGAGCAGAAGCTCGACCTCGCCGAGCGCGAGGGCCGGCCGCTGCGCGTGAAGCTGGGCGTCGACCCCACGGCCCCCGACATCCACCTGGGCCACACCGTCGTCCTCAACAAGCTCCGCCAGTTCCAGGACGCCGGCCACGTCTCCGTCCTCATCATCGGCGACTACACCGCCCGCATCGGCGACCCGTCCGGCCGCAGCAAGACCAGGCCTCGCCTCGACGGCTCCGTCATCGACGCCAACGCGAAGACGTACCAGGACCAGGCCTTCCTGATCCTCGACGACGATCCCGCGAAGCTCGAGATCCGCCACAACGGCGAGTGGCTCGCGCCGCTCACCACCGAGCAGATCTTCGAGCTCACGGCGACCACCACGGTCGCCCGCATCCTCGAGCGCGACGATTTCGCGAAACGCTGGGCCGCCCATCAGCCCATCTCGCTGCTGGAGATGCTCTACCCCCTGGCGCAGGGCTACGACTCGGTCTGCATCAACGCCGACATCGAGCTGGGCGGCACCGACCAGAAGTTCAACCTGTTCATGGGCCGCGACCTGCAGGAGTACTTCGGGCAGCCGCCGCAGGCCATCATGACGATGGACATCCTGCCCGGCACCGACGGCGTCGAGCGCATGAGCAAGAGCACCGGCAACTACATCGGAGTCACCGAAGACCCGCGCGACCAGTACGGCAAGATCATGAGCATCCCGGACGCGACGATGATGAAGTACTTCCGGCTGCTCACGCCGCACCACGCCGACGAGTTCGCGCGCATGGACCAGGACCTCGCGAGCGGCGCCGTCAATCCGCGCGACCTCAAGGCGCGCCTCGCGCGCGAGATCATCACGCGGCTCCGCGGCCCCGAGGCAGCCGCCGCGGCCGAAGAACACTTCGACCGTGTCTTCCGCCGTCACGAGGCGGCCGGCGACCTGCAGGAGCTGGCGCTCGAGCCCTCGGACGTCGAACTGGGCGGCGACGTCTTCGTGCCGGCCTTGCTGGAGCGCTGGTTCGGGCAGACGCGCTCCGAGTGGCGGCGCCGCATCCAGCAGGGCGGCGTCAGCCTGGACGGCGAGCCGCTCACGGACCTCGCCGTCCCCGCCGCCGCCCTCGCCGGGCGCCGCCTCAAGGCCGGCAAGTCGGCCAAGGTCCAGGGACTGATCAAGGGCCTCTGAGGCTTCGTCCGGGCCCTCGCCGGCACCTCGCCCGGGCCCCACCGCCGGGCGACCCCGGCCGCCGCCGGGCGGTCCGCCGCAAGAACCTTCCGCGAACGAGGTTGACACGGTCTCTTCCCGGGGTATACTTCCCAAGCGCTTTGAGAGTCCGCTCGTCGCGACAAGCATTGCGGCGATGACCACAGAGCGCGGGCAGTTGACTAGACCAGCCGACTTCTATACAGTAGGACGTCGCGCCGGGTCTACGGTGAACGGCAATCCGACCTCCCCTCGGAGGTCAGCGCGCCCGAAACCGGGTTCAGCGGCCCGACAGTGTGCCTACGTGGCACGCGGTCTTTGAAAACTGAACAGGATGAGGAAGCCGATCACTCGGCGTCGCCCTCGAGGCGGCACGATGATCGGTGGACGCCAGTGCGCCTGGCACATCTTCGGATGTGTCTGGTTCATATGATTTTCCCGTCAGTGGCCTCTATTGCTGACCGGCGGCCTTCGGGCCGGCGGTTTGAG
>CAIXSE010000758.1 GCA_903921965.1 uncultured Thermoleophilia bacterium
CACCAGGATGATGCCGACGGCGAGCAGGTAGGAGGCCCTCCGCCCCAGCGTGTCGGCGACGACGCCGGTCGGCACCTCGAAGAACGCCTGCGACACGGTGTAGGCGGCGTTGACGAGCATCACCTGGTAGATGTCGAGGCCCACCGACAGCAGGAACAGCGTGTTCACACCCCAGATGAGGGACTGCGCCAGCGTGGTGCCGGCGGCTATGCCGAGGTACGTCCGGATGATGCCGCGCGAGCTCATGGCTTGCGTCTTCCCGCGGGCGGCGGATCGGTACCGCGTCCGTCCTCTTCCGGCGCGGCGCGGCCTTCTCGATGACGGCCCGTCGGCCGACGTACAATCCGCTCGGCCCGGCGGATCACCTCACCCTGCCGGAGCCGCCCACAGGAGGGAGCGACATGGACGACGTGCAGTGCCGGCGCGAGGAGCGCGACGTGCGCGGCGAGCGCGTGGAGGAGACGCTCGACCCCGCGGACTGGGACGAGCTGCGGGCGCTCGGCCACCGCATGCTGGACGACGCCCTGGACTACCTTGCGTCGCTGCCGCAGCGGCCGGCGTGGGAGCACGCGCCGGCCGAGGTGAAGGCGCGTTTCTCCGGCGGGGTCCCGAGGGGCCAGCAGGCGCCCGCGGACATCTACGACGAGTACCTCGAGCTGGTCCGCCCGTACCAGCTCGGCAACAGCCACCCGCGCTTCTGGGGCTGGGTGCTGGGTTGCGGCACGGCGATGGGCGTGCTCGCGGAGATGCTGGCCGCGAGCACCGACGCCGTGAGCGGCATCTACTCGTTCGTCGGCAACAACTACGTCGAACTGCAGGTCCTCGACTGGTGCAAGGAGCTGCTCGGGTACCCGGCCACGGCGAGCGGTCTGCTGACCAGCGGCTGTTCGGCGTCGAACCTCATCGCTCTGGCGGTCGCGCGGCACGCCGGGGCCGGCTTCGACGTGCGCGGGCAGGGCCTCACAGAGGCCCCGGCGCGCATGACCGTCTACTGCTCGGAAGAGGCTCACTCGTCGCTCACGAAGGCGGTGGAGCTGCTCGGCATGGGCCGGGACTCCCTGCGGCGGGTCCCCGCCGGCGACGACCGCCGGGTCGACGTGGCCGCGCTCCGCGGGGCCGTCGCCCGCGACCGGCGGGACGGCCTGCTCCCCATCTGCGTCGTCGGGGTCGCCGGCACCACCGCCACCGGCGCCGTGGACGACCTGCACGCCCTCGCCGACGTCTGCGAGCGCGAGGGCCTCTGGTTCCACGTGGACGGCGCCTTCGGCATATGGGCCGCCATCGCGCCCGCGCACGCGCACCTCGTGTCCGGTATCGAGCGCGCCGACTCGCTGGCGTTCGACCTGCACAAGTGGATGTACCTCACGTACCCCGTCGGCTGCGTGCTGGTGAAGGATGCCGAGGAGCACCGCCGCACCTTCTCGCTCACGCCGCAGTACCTGGCTCACGGCGAGGGCGACCGCGGCCTGACCGCGGTCGACGTCCCCTGGCTCTCGGACTTCGGGTTCGAGCTCTCGCGCGGCTTCCACGCGCTCAAGGCGTGGATGACCCTCAAGGAGCAGGGCGCGGACAAGTTCGGCCGGCTGATCGGCCAGAACATCGACCAGGCCCGCTACCTCGGCCGCCTGGTCGAGGCGGCGCCCGAGCTGGAGCTGGCGCTGCCGGTGTCGCTCAACGTCGTCTGCTTCCGCTACGTGCGCGCCGGCCTGGACGACGAGGCGCTCGACCGGCTCAACAAGGACATCGAGGTGGAACTGCAGGAGCGCGGGATCGCCGTGCCGTCGGTCGTCAGCCTGCGCGGCAGGACGTGGCTGCACGTCGCCGTGACCAACCACCGCAGCAGGCGCGAGGACTTCGACCTGCTCGCGCGCGAGGTCGTGCGGCTCGGCGCCGAGCTGGCCCCGCGCTGACGGCCCCGGCCGTCGCGCCGCCGCGGCCTGCCACCGCCACCGCTGTCCGGGCTGGCGACGCCGTTCCTCGGAGAGGCGCGCTCTTCGCCCCGTTTTCAGGTATTGTGTGCGCAGGGTAGGCGAGGCCTTGCGGGCGAGAGGGCCGCGCATGGCTGAAGACATCCGCGAAGACGACTCCCCGCTCGTGCTGCTCGTCGATGCCGACGAGGCCGAGCGGCTCGCGCTCTGCGCGGTCCTGCAGCGCGACGGGTACCGGCTCGCGGCCGCGGGCGATGCCGTCGCGGGGTTGCGCATGGCCGTGCGGCTGCGTCCCGACGCGGTGGTGCTCGACGCCCGCCTTCCCGGCGGCGACGCCGACGTCGTGCTGCGGCGCGTGCACGCCCTGCCGCAGCTGTCCGGCACGCCGGTCGTCGTCATGGAGAGGCGGCGCATGCCTCACGGGCTGCAGGCGGCACCTCTGCCGGGCGGCGTGACCTACCTCAACAAACCCTTCGCACCCGACGACCTCGTCTGCGCGGTGCGCGCCGCGCTGGGCGACGAAGTCTCGTGCGGACCGCGCATCAGTCACCACCGCGCCCACTCCGCGCCCGCGCGCATCGGCGACATCCTCAAGGACATGGGCGCCGTCACCGACGAACAGCTGGACGAGGCGCTGGCTCGCCAGCCGCGCCTCGGGCAGATCCTCGAGGACTTCGGCATGGTGTCGCACCAGCAGGTCGAGGCTGCCCTGGCGCGGCAGCAGGAGCTGGCCGCCGCCCAGGCGGCGGTGCGCAGTTCCCAGGGCAAGACCGTCCTCGTGGTCGACGACGACGAGGAGCTTCTCTCGGTGCTCGCCGCCACGCTGCGCAGGGCCGGCCTCGAGGTGGCTGTGGCCACCGACGCGGTGTCCGCCACGCACACCGCCATCCAGCAGCCGCCGGACGTCGTGCTCATGGACATCGGGCTTCCCGGCGGCGACGGCGTCACCGTCATGCGCCGCCTTCACGCCATGCCGAGGCTGGCGGGCGTGCCCGTGGTCGTGCTCAGCGGGCGCGACCCGCTGGAGCACCGCGACCGCGCGCTCGAGGCCGGAGCGGTGGACTACCTGGTCAAGCCCGTGCAGAGCGACGATCTCGTCGCCACGCTGCGCGCGGCGCTCGCCGGCGTGGCCGGGGCCGGCTGACGCGGACCGCGCCGGGCGGCCGCCTTGATCGCGCCCTGCGCCGGCCTCTCGCGAGCCGTCAGCTCCCGGGTGCGTAGAACGGCGCGTGCCGCCGCCGGCAGAACGCGCGCCAGTCGCCGAGGAGCTCGAAGTCGGCGAAGTCGATGCGGTCCACCAGCCTGCGGTGCAGGACGAGCTGGGGGTTGGCGTCGTTGAGTCGCCGCAGCAGCTCGGCCTCGTCCGCAGCGAGGGGGCTCACGACGGCGCCGAGGTGCACGGCCCACTCCGCGGAGGCGTCCGGGTCGTACTCCGGCGGCAGGAAGATCTGATCGAACACCACGCTGCCGCCGTAGTAGCCGTGCTCGGCCCGCGCCTCGCCGCCGGCCGCCGCCGTGACCGTGGCCGGGAGCACCATGTGGGCCAGCAGGTACCGTGAGATGGAGCCGACCTGCCGCGACTTCTCGGGCAGGGTCTCGGCGGCCAGCCGCCAGTGGTACCCGGAGCCGTTGCAGCGCAGCACGTGGTGGCGCTCGATGGTGGGGCCGGAGGGGTCCTCCGCCATCCACTCGGTGAACGCCGCGAGGCCGTGGAACGGTGTGTCTTCGGCGCCGAAGGCGGCGAGCACCGGGGCGTAGTCGGCCGCCTCGCCTTCTCCCAGCCCCTTCAGGTAGGCGAAGACCGCCTGCTCCTCGTCGTGCGTCACCGCGCACGGACAGCTCAGCACGATGCGGAACGCCAGCTCCAGGGCGTCGCCCCTGACCTTCATCACACACCCTCCCGGTCCGTCGGGCGGCGCCCCGTGCGCCTCCCGGCGCCGCCAGTCTATCGCTCGC
>CAIXSE010000759.1 GCA_903921965.1 uncultured Thermoleophilia bacterium
ACGCGCGGCGAGCCGCAACAGGTCCTCGTAGGACGGCGAGAGCGACTCCTCCGCGGCGCCGTCGGCGCCGATGCCGCTGCCGCCGCCCAGGAGCCCGTCGTTGGGGGCGACGATCTGCTCGCGGAGCCAGCGCAGCGCCGCTCCGCCGGTCTCCTGGTTGTTGGCGACGATCGGGAAGGCGGGGTCCAGCCCCGGCAGGGTCGCGATCTGGTGGATGATGTCGGTCCGCTTGAACGGGACGCGGGCGCTGATCCAGGAGGTGGTGGAGATGGCGAGGTGCGTCTCGAACGGCGCCACGGCGCCGGACCCGACGATCGCGGCGTGCATGTCGGGCACGCCGCACAGCACCGGCACGCCCGTCGCCACCCCGAGCCGATCCGCGACCTCGGGCAGCAGCGGACCCAGCACCGAGCCGGTCGGCAGGAGCTCGGGCAGGCGGTCGCGGTCGCGCCGCGTGCGCGCGATGAGCGAATCGACGTAGCCCAGCGGCGCGCCCGGCCGGTTGTCGGTGAGCCACCAGCCCATGATGGAGGCCGGCGTGGCCGCGGCCCGGCCGGTGAACCGCAGGCCGAGGTAGTCGACCGGCTCCAGCAGCCACTTCGTGCGCGCGTAGACGTCGGTGAGGCGCCGCTGCAGGAGCAGCGAGTGACCCGTGGGGTCGGCGCCGCTCGGGGCCGGCGCGCCGCCGGTGAGGCGCACGAACGGCAGGACCTTCTGGGGCGCGAAGCCGGCGACGGTGACTGGGCCGCCGATGACCGCCCGCGTCAGGTCGCGGGCGCGGGTGTCGGCCCAGAGCAGGACGTCGCCCGCCGGCTCGCCGTCGGCGCCGACCGGCACGGTGGACGCCCACTGCCCGGTCACGGCGACCGCGTGCAGCTCGCCGGGAGCGGCGCCCGACGCCCCGATGGCTTCGCGGGAGGCGTCGAGCAGCTGGTCCCACCACTCGGCGGCGTCCTGCGTGGCCAGGCCGTCGCGCCCCACCCGGACCTGGACGCCGCGGATGGCCGTGCTCAGGATCCCGCCGTCGGGCGAGCAGACGGCGACCTTCGGGCCGCCGTTGCCGAAGTCGACGGCGAGGATCCAGCGGGCGGGCACGTCAGGGCTCCGCCGCCGCGTCCTTCTCCGGGTCCGGCGCCGTCTCGTGGAACGCGTCCAGCACGCGGACCATCGTGAACTTCACCATGTCCTGCGCCAGCTGGTAGTTCCCGAAGCCGTACACCGCGCCCGACCGCGACTTCTTGCCCTTGTTCTCGAGCGCGTACGCGACGCCCTTGCGAACGGCCTCCACGAACTCCTCGGCCAGGCCCGGGCGCGTGTTCGGCCGCGTCACGCAGAAGTGCAGCGCGGCCGGGAACTGCAGGGCGATCATGCGCCAGCCCTGGGCGATCAGCGCGTCGTTCACGTGGTAGATGTCGAGGTCGCCGGCCGACTTGAAGGCGACGAGGAACAGCGGGTCGCCGATGACCTCCAGCTCCGGGATCGCGCGGATCCCCTCCTTGATGGTCGTCGCCGTCTTCATGATCGCGTCGGCAGCGGCCAGGTAGCCCGACTCACCGGTCGAGACGAGCGCCGCCCAGGTCGACGCAAGGATGCCGCCGCTGCGGGAGCCCGCGAAGCCCGGAGACACGTAGAAGCCGCCGGGCCACGTCGGGAACGTGAAGTACTGCTGCTTGCGCAGCTCCGTGTCGCGGTACAGCAGCACGCTCGAGCCTTTGAGCGCGTAGCCGTACTTGTGCGTGTCGGCGGAGATGGAGGTGACGCCGGGCACGCGGAAGTCCCACGGCGGCACGTCGTACCCCAGCCGCTCGACCCACGGGAGCAGCCAGCCGCCCAGGCAGCCGTCCACGTGCAGGCCGATGCCGCGCGACTGCGCCAGCTCCGCGAGCTCCTCGATCGGGTCGATGAGACCGTGCGCGTAGTTGCCGGCGCTGCCCACGAGGCACACCGTCTGGTCGTCGACCATGCCGGCCATCGCCTTGACGTCGGCGACGTAGTCGCCGGTGAGCGGCGCGTGGCGCATCTCCACGTCCATCCAGTGGGCGCCCTTGTCGAGCGAGCAGTGCGCCGTGACCGGCATGACGACGTTGGGCTTCGTCACCTTCTTCTTCGCCCTGGCCTGCTCCCGGTACGAGTAGAGGGCGGTGATGAGGCTCTCCGACCCCCCGCTGGTGACCACCCCGACGCCGGTGCCGTGCAGCAGGCCGGACGTCATGGCGATGATCTCGCCCTCGAACTTGGTGGCGCTGGGGTACATGTCGCGCTGCAGCACGTTGGCGTGGGAGTAGAGGTCGAACACCTCGCCGAGGAAGTGGTAGTGGGCGTGGTCGCCGGCGTAGATGCTGCCCGAGACGCGGCCCTGGTCGCCGAGCTCGTCCTCCCCGCGCGCCATCTCCGTCAACTCCGCGAGGATCGCCTCGTGGCCGACCGGGTCCGGCGGCACACTGTGGTAGGTCTCCGTCGTGCCGCGGTAGGGATAGAGATCTCCCAACAGCTGCGTGATGCCATCGTCGACCACGTGCGCCACCCCTCTCGTCTCTCGGCGACCCGCCCGGCGGGAGCGTCGACGCTCCCTCCTGCGGCAACCTCGCAAGCCTACTCCCCTCGCGCCCGGCGCGGCAGGGCGCCGGGCGGACGCAGGAAGAGCCCGACGCGCAGCGGCCCGCCGCGGCCCCTTCGGGCGGCGGCGGGCCGCTGCGCACCGGGCGAGCGCACGCCGGCCGGGCGTTCGACCGCGCCGTGCTCAGGCGCAGTACACGCGCACGGTGTCGCCGTTCTGCGCGTCGACGTGCACCTCCATCTCGCGCAGCGCCGACACCAGCTCGTCGATGTCCTCGGGCTTGAAGTTGTTGAGGTCGACCGACATGCCGTGCTCCGACATCGAGTCGTTGATCTTGTCCATCGCCTGGGGCGGGATCAGCGAGGTGAGCTTGAGCCCGGAGCGCACGAGGGCGATGGGGATCTTGACGTTGACGTTGTCGCCGTTGGCCGCGTCGACCTTCACGTACAGGTACTTCGGCAGCGCGGCGACCAGCGGAGCCGGGTCGCCGGTGATCGCCGGGCCGGGGGCCGGGGCGTCACCGGCGGGCGCGGCCGCCCCGGTCCTCGCCGCGTCGAGCGCGTCGAGCAGGCGCTCGGCCTCGTCGGCGGTGATCTTGCCGCTCGCCAGCAGGTTCAGTATGCGGGTCCTGTCTTCGCTCATCTGTGACTCCCCTCTCAGTGGACCGTCAGGTGGACGGTCGTC
>CAIXSE010000760.1 GCA_903921965.1 uncultured Thermoleophilia bacterium
ACACGGCGCGCGGCCACGTAGGCGACCACGCCGCCGACGACCACGGCGACGACCATCAGCAGGTAGTTCGACATCTCCGGCGAGAAGAACGTGGCGACGACGGCCACGAGCATGCCGGCACCGGCCCAGACGATGCCGTTCTTCGCCGTCTTCGGCGAGCTCATGCCGCGCAGGCCGAGGATGAACAGCACGGCGGCGGCCACGTAGCTCGCCTGGATGATGTCGGCGCGCACGGGTCAGCCCGCCTTGGGGGCGTCTCCGGCCGGGGGCGCGGCGTCGCCGGCCGGCTTCTGCTTGTCCTTCGAGCTCTTGAACATCTCGAGCATGCGCTCGGTCACGGCGTAGCCGCCGACCGCGTTGGCCGTGCCGAGCAGCACCGCGATGAAGCCGAGGATGCGCTCGGGCGTCGTGGTGGCGCTGCCGAGCGCCACCATGGCGCCCACGACGACGATGCCGTGCACGAAGTTGGAGCCGCTCATGAGCGGCGTGTGCAGGATCACCGGCACGCGGGAGATGACCTCGTAGCCGACGAAGCCGGCGAGGATGAAGATGTAGAGGGCGGCCCAGCCGCTGATCATGACGCGCCTCCTTCCGCCAGGGCGCGGACGCGTTCGTTGACGATGGCCCCGTCGCGGGTCAGCACGCTGCCGGCCAGCACCTCGTCGTCCCAGTCCAGGACGAGCTCGCCGTCCTTGATGAAGGGCGTGAGGAAGTGCATGAGGTTGCGCGCGTACTGGTCGCTGGCGTGCACCGGCAGCATGGCCGGGATGTTGAGCGGGCCGGCGATGACGACGCCGCCGTCGGTGGTGTACGTCTCGCCCGGGCGGGTGACCTCGCAGTTGCCGCCGCCTTCGGCGGCCATGTCGACGAGCACTGCGCCGGGCTTCATGCGGGCGACGACGCCAGCCGAGACGAGCTTCGGCGACGGCCGGCCCGGCACGGCCGCCGTCGTGATGACCGCGTCGGCGTCCACGAGGTGCGTGTCGACGATCTCCTGGGCTTTGGCCTTCTCCTCGTCGGTGAGCTCGCGCGCGTAGCCGCCCTCGGCCTCGGCGTCGATGCCGGTGTCGATGAAGCGCCCGCCGAGCGACTGGACCTGCTCCCGCGTCGCGGAGCGCACGTCGTAGGCCTCGACCACGGCACCGAGGCGGCGGGCCGTGGCGATCGCCTGCAGGCCCGCGACGCCGACACCCAGCACGACGACCTTCGCCGGCCGCAGCGTCCCGGCCGGCGTGGTGAGCATCGGGAAGTAGCGCGGCGCCGCGTCGGCCGCCATGAGCACGGCCTTGTAGCCGGCGATGGACGCCTGCGAGGTGAGCGCGTCCATGGACTGCGCCCTGGTGATGCGCGGCAGGAGCTCCAGGGCGAAGCTCGTGACCTTGCGGTCGCGCAGCGCCCTGACCTCGTCGAGCGCCGTGTACGGCTGCAGCATGCCGGCGACGACGGCGCCCTCGCGAAGGAGGGCGACCTCGTTCGCGCTCGGCGGGTCGACCTTGAGCACCACGTCGGCGGCGAACGCCTCGGCGGCGGACGCCGCCACGGTGACGCCCCCGAACGCCGCGTCGAAGAGGAAGCTCAGCTCGCCGGCGCCGCTCTGGAGGACGACCTCGGCGCCCAGCCCGGCGTACTTCTCGGCGACCGCCGGGACCAGGGCGACGCGGGTCTCCCCGGGTGCGGTCTCTCTCGGCACGCCGATGCGAACGGGCATCGGAACCCTCCAGGGTCGTCAGTGCGGGTCCGGAGTGGACCCGTCCGGTGACTTCCCACGGTTCCGGGGGTGAAAACCTCGCCGCCGCCGGCGCGGCGGGAGCGGTCCGGCGGGCCGGCACCGCCTCCGGCCGCGCCGCGCGGACCTGCGGTCAGCCGCGCCGCGCGGCCTTGATCTTCTTGATGGCCTTCGAGGCGGCCGCGGCGACGTGCGGATCCTTGTCGCCGAGGGCCTGCCGCAGAGTGTCGAGAGCCGCGGGGTCGCCGATCTTGCCCAGCGCCTCGACGGCGATCATGCGCAGCAGGGGGTCGGGGTGGTGCAGCGCGAGGCAGAGCGGCTTGATCGCGGCCGGGTCGCCCATCATGCCCAGCACGAAGGCGGCGTCCTGACGGCGGTGCGTGTGGCCCTCGCCGAGGATGTAGACGAGGCGGTCGCGCGCGGGCTCGCCGATGATGACGAGCGCCTCCCTCGCCGTGTTGAGCTGGACGAGGTTCTTGGTCTGCAGCCGCTGGATGATCTTGTCCAGGAACGAGGTCAGGGCGCGGCGCGCCTCGGCCGCGAGCTGCGGGTCCTTCTTGTACTTGGCGGCCTTGACGAGCCCGTCGATGTTGCCGGCGGCCTCGAGCTTGGCGACGTTGGGGGGACCGAAGACGGCCATGCTCACCTCAGCACCCGGTTGGCGACCGTGAGCAGGCGCGAGGGCAGCTCCCGGAACGTGTTGACAGGGAAGACGTCTCCGTGGGCGGCGTCGGCCAGCTGGCGGCAGAGCCTCGGGTTGGTCTTGTAGTCCTCGGTGAGGAGGACGAACAGCTTGGGGAAGCGGTAGGCGAGCTCGGTGGGGTCGCCGCCGGCCGTGACCACACCGTCGGTGATGAGCAGGCCGCTTCGCCGCGGGTTGCGGCCCCGCTCGAGCTCCCGCGCACCCATGTCGAGCGCCGCGGAGATGTTGGTGTAGCCGTTCACGGGCTGGTCGAGCATGCGCTCCACGACGGTCTCGGGGGCGTCGGCGACCTCGAGGTGCGTGACCGCCCTGGCCTCGTTCTCGAACACGACCACCGAGAGGTCCTCGGGGTGCAGCTTGAGCGCGAGGACCGCCGCCGCCACCGCGGCGATGGCCATGTTCTCGCCGGACATGGAGAGCGAGGTGTCGACCATGAGGACGACCTGGTGGCGCCGCTCCTCGCGGTGCTTGACGACCCAGTCCTCGCGCTCCGGGAACTCCTTGCCGAGCACGTTGTCGAGGGTCGCCTCGAGGTCGACCTCGCCGGCGAACGGCTCGCGGAGCGACTCGCGCACGGTGTGCGTGACGCCGCGCAGCGGGCCGACGAGCCGGTGGGCCTTCGCCAGCACGGCCCGCGCCGCCAGCTTCTCCGCGTAGTGGCGCAGGCTGGGGTCGACGATGCGGCAGCCGCTCTTCGTCAGGTTGACCGCGACCGACCAGCCGTCGAGCTCGTCCGCCTCGATGCGGTATCGCCGGGAGAGCGCCTCCATGGCCACGTCGTGTTCCGGCGGCGGCGGCTCGCGCCGCTCGACCGACTTGACGCGGGGCCGCTTGCGGATGGAATCCAGCCCGCGGCCCGGGGCGCTCAGACTTTTGGGGCCGGCTCCGCGGT
>CAIXSE010000761.1 GCA_903921965.1 uncultured Thermoleophilia bacterium
CCTGCCAGGCGCCCACCTTCACCCTGCACGCCAGCGGCCACAACCCGCGCCAGAACCAGCACGTGCGGTACCGCCAGCGCATCAACCACAAGTTCTCCATCTACCCGCTCAAGTTCGGCGAGGTCCTCTGCACCGGCTGCGGGCGCTGCACGCGCGTCTGTCACGCCGGGCAGGACCTGGTGGAGATCCTCACGGAGATCGACATCGCGGCTCGCCGTCCGCGCGTCGCGGAGGCCGCCTCGTGAACATCTACCAGCCTCAGCTCGCCCTCGTCACCGAGATGGTCGATGAGACCCCCGACACGCGCACTCTGCGCCTCGAGTTCCAGGACGAGGCCTTCCGCTCGTCCTTCGCTTTCAAGGCCGGCCAGTTCGGGGAGTACGGCATCTTCGGCGCCGGCGAGAGCACGTTCTGCATCGCCAGCTCGCCCACGCGCGAGGGCTACATCGAGTGCAGCTTCAAGGCCATCGGCAAGGTCACCACGGCCCTGCGCGAGGCCAACGTGGGCGACACGGTCAGCTTCCGCGGCCCCTACGGCAACTCGTTCCCGGTGGACGACTGGAAGGGCAAGGACGTCGTCTTCATCGCCGGCGGCATCGGCCTGGCGCCGGTCCGCTGCGTCATCTGGAACGTGCTCGACCGCCGCGACGAGTTCGGCGACGTGACCATCGTGTACGGCGCCCGCTCGGTGAGCGACCTGGTCTACAAGCGCGAGCTCGAGGAGTGGGCGGCGCGCGACGACGTCAAGATGGTCACCACCGTCGACCCCGGCGGCCAGACCAAGGACTGGAAGGGCGAGGTCGGCTACGTCACGCCCATCGTCGAGCAGACGGCACCCAGGGCCGACAACGCCGTCGCCGTGCTCTGCGGCCCGCCGATCGTGGTCAAGCTCACGCTGCCGGTGCTCGAGAAGCTCGGCTTCGCCGAGGACGCCATCTACACCACGCTCGAGAACCGCATGAAGTGCGGGCTCGGCAAGTGCGGCCGCTGCAACATCGGGCCCGTGTACGTCTGCAAGGACGGGCCCGTGTTCACCGCCAAACAGATGAAGGCGCTGCCGCCGGAGTTCTGAGCCGGCCGGCAGACCCGCGGTCCCCGAGGCCGGGGCGCCACAACGGCGCCCCGGCCTCGCCGCATCCGGAGGGGTCCGCCCGCGTGATCTCGCGGGAGCAACCGGAGCGTGCGCTCGAGCGTCGCTTCACGGCACCCGGCCGTGCGGCAGGCCGTGCGTCGGGGCGGGTCGTCGACATCGCTCCCTGCCGCCCGCGGACCGGACCGGGCCAGGCCGGCCACGAACGCCGGCACCGACCGCCGGATCCCGGCTGCGTCCCTTGAGCCGAGCCCGGTCTCCACGAGGCCGGGCAGACCGCTCTCGAGGTCGCTCGCCGCGCGTACGGCGGCGGTCCTCAGGTCGTGGCAGCGGCCCGGCGCCGGACCTCCGCCGGCGCGTCGGCCACCTCGAGGACCGCTGCCCAGCGGTCCAGATACCCCTGGTCGAGGACGCCGCCCTGGAACTCGTAGACGCCGGCCGCGTCGTCGAGTTGCTTCTGGCTGCCGCCCGCCAGGGCGGACCAGCGGAGCTTCATGAGGATGGTGTCTTCCGGGGCGGAGACGACCAGCCGAAGCCCCAGCGCGTCGATGGTGGTGCGTCGCGCGAACCTCTCCCGGTCGTACTCCTCGTCCTTCAGAAGCTAGAAGTCGGCCTTGTCGCCGGTGACGGGATCGATGAGGTCGAAGGTCGATGCCAGCCGGACGGCCTCCGTGACGGCTCGCTCGTCCAGATAGTGGTCGGGCGCCGCCAGAGCACCGACGAGGCCTGCGGCATCAGCCGTCGTCACGCTGATGACAAGGTCGACGTCGTGACTCGCGCGCGGTACGCCCTGCGCACTGCTCACGACGGACCCGGTGAGCATGTACGGGACGCCGGCTCGGCCGAGGGCCCCGACGATGCGAGTCAGGAGCGCCTGTTCCGACACTTCTCGAGCTGCTCCAGGTAGATGCGCTGCTGCTCTGCAGGACCGGCATCCGGGAACCTCTGCCGTATGCCGGCGCGGAGCAGCTCGTGGCTCTGCTCCGTGAGTTCGAACGCCTTGAGCAGGCGCCCTTCGGGGGTCATGTGACGGAGCGCCGCCAGGTAGACGGCTCGGTTGGCGTGAGGCTTGGGGTCCACGGACGAAGGATAGCACCGCCCCGGGACGGCGAGCCCCGGACGCTCCCGCGCTTGACTCCACCGGCCGCAGCTCCCACCGTTGAGGAGTGAGAGAGGTCCCCACAACGGGCAGCTTGCGGCGCGACGACGCGGCGTACGGCCGACCCCGGGGCGCCGTGGCGCGTCGCCGCCCCCGGCGCGCCGCGGCGGCGCTGGGGACGTACCTGCTGCTGCTCGGCCTCGCGGCGTGCGTGCTCGCGCCGGGCGCTCCGGCCGCGGCGCCGGCCTACCACGTCTACTTCGGCGACCTGCACGGCCACACGCAGTTCTCGGACGGCAAGGGCACGCCCGAGCAGGCCTACGCGCAGGCCGCGACGGGCGGCGCGGACTTCCTGGCCCTCACCGACCACCGCGAGGGGCTGACGGCGGCCGAGTGGGAGCGCACCCGGGCCGCGGCCGCCGCGGCGACCACCGCGGGCTTCGCCGGGCTGGCGGCCTTCGAAGTGAAGCCGCCCATCGGCCACCTGAACGTCTACGACAGCGCCGAACTGCCGCCCGTCGGCCTCGACGGCGCCGCGCTGTACGACTGGATCGCCGCGCGCGGCGCCGCCGCCCAGTGGAACCACCCCTTGCGCAACAGCGAGGACTTCGC
>CAIXSE010000762.1 GCA_903921965.1 uncultured Thermoleophilia bacterium
CGCCGCGGCGCAGGCGCGCGCGGCCGCGCGGTCCGGCGCTTCGGGCGACCCCGACGGCGCGGCCCCCGAGCGCGCCTTCACCGCCGGCGACGGCGGCGCCGTCGGCAAGTACACGGAGCCGGGCACGACCGCGCCCGCGCAGGTCGCATGGGTGACTCCCACCGGGTCCGGCCCCGGCATCTCGACGCTGGGCTTCTCCCTGGACACCTACTCGATCTCTCCGGACGTCAGCTGGGACGGGTTCACGGCGACTCCCATCAGCGGGCAGGGCCTGCAACTGCTCGTGAACATCGACAGGTCGGGCTCATCCGGCCCGGCCCAGTGGTTCACGTCGACGTGCCTCGGCATCGTGCTGTCCTCGGCCAACAGCATCGGTGAGACGCCGACCAGTCTCAACTTCGCGTTCGACGGCTCGTTCTCGTATGGCGCTGGGGGCGGAGTCACCGCGGGGAGCGTCCCTGTGGCGTTCGGCCAGGGTCACGATTCGGCGTCGCAGAACAACTGGTGGGTCGGCAGCGGCCAGTTCCACTGGGTCTACAACGGCAACGACAGACTCCACGAGCTCGGCTACGACTTCTTCCTCGTCTTCGCGACGGACGGCGACGACAACTTCAACTTCCAGTTCCTCTGACAGCGGCTTGAGCGGCGGGACCCGGATGCACGGAAGGGCCGGGTGCGCGGCGCGCACCCGGCCCTTCCGTCACTCGTGGCGTGCGGGGCCGGTCGGTGCGAGGCGCGCCTGACGGCGCACCCGCACGTTAGGCCCGCTTCCGGCGCCTGGTGTGAGGTGCCGCTGCGCTTCACCTCACGTTGACCCCTCTCCGTCGGTCAGTGTGGGGTGTGCCTGCGGCGCACCCGCACGTTAGGCCCGCTTCCGGCGCCTAATCGTCGAAGTTGCCGGCCTCGCCCTTGTCGCCGTCGAGGTGCTTCGCGCGCTCGACGATGTCGGCCTCGGTCCACTGGGCCGGGTCCTCGATGCGGCCGACCTTCGGGCCGAGGTCGTAGGACCCTGCGGCCAGGATCGCCTCGACGGCGAGCGGCGCCGTGTCGCCGCCGTTCAGGACCTCGGTCATCATCTTGTAGGCGAACTCCTCGACGCGCGCGGCCATGCGCTCGCGGATCTCCCGCGGCTGCGCGAAGAACTGGTTCTCGAAGAGGATGTTGAGGTTCTTGTAGTCGCCCTTCTTCCAGCCCTTGTCGTCGGCGTAGGCGACCATCTTGGACCACATCTCCTCGGTGACGCCCTCGCCCTCGACCTTGATGAAGTTGCCGTCGGCGTCGAGCTGGGCGTTGCCGTAGTCGTTGACCTCGAGGCCCCAGCTGATCATCTGCAGGGCGGTGGCCACGTTGGCCTTGGTGGTGTGCGTCTTCGCGGCGATCTCGCGCAGCCGGTCGGAGCTGTTGCCGGAGGTGCCGTGCTGGGCGCCGCTCACCTCATAGGGCTCGAGGACCTTGTGGACCTCGGCCGTCAGCCCCACCTGGATGCCGGCGTCCGACGCCTCGATGCCGTGGGTGGTGCCGTTGTTGAGGGCGATCCAGTCGGCGGACATGTCGTGCGCGTTGAGGCCCTGGATCTGGAACAGCGCCTCCGCCGGGGTGGAGAGCCCCGAGGCGCCCTTGATCTCGCCGACCTCGGTCTCGAGGCTGGCCCACGACGGGATGTACGGGGCGAGCGCGATGTTGGCCAGCACGTTCTTGTCGTTGGGCTGGTGCGACGCGTCGATGGCGATGGACGTGATGCCGGCCTCGAACATGCTGGGGACCTCGACGGTGGCAGCGGCGAGGTCGGCGTCGTTCTTGATGCCGTAGTGGTCGGCGTGCACGGCGACGGGGACGGTGATGCCCATCTCGTTGCAGAGGGCGTCGACGATGGTGGCCATGTTCCAGTAGTTCACCGCGCAGTAGGCCTTCTGGCCGCCCTCGGACTTGGCGATCTCGATGATGAGCGCGGCGTTGGCACGCTGGGCCGCGCGCAGGGCGCCCTTGATGACGAAGGCGTTGCGGCCGTTGGCGGCGATGGCGATGGCGTCGCCCTTGGCGCGCATCGCCCGGTCGACGGCCTTGCCGCTCACGATGAGCGCCCTGGAGTTGGGGAAGAGGGCCTGCACGTTGGGGGGACGGCCCACCTGGAGGGCTCTCTCGAAGTCCTGTGCGTACGCCATGGATGGTCTCCTTCAGGGGGTGTGGGTGGTGTTGCCACGGATTCTACCGAATCCGCACAGTCTCTAACGGCGCGACCTTGGACGAGTCCCGTCGAGGACTCATACTGAGGGTGCACTCGAGAGCGTGAGAAGGGGGGGTCCATGTCCTCGGTCGTCGGGCTCACGGGCGGGAGGAGGCCGGGCCGCCTGGCCCCGGTCCTGCTCGGCGCAGCGCTCCTCTGCATCCTCGCCGCCCCCGCGGCGGTCCAGGCGAAGGTCGACAGACACCACGCCAGGCAGTACGACGCCAGGCTGTCGGAGCAGCGGAGCCTCTGCAGTGGCGTGGAGGAGATGCTCGGCAGCTACCGCGACCTGCTGCAGCAGGGCATCGTCACGATGCGGGAGCTCCTCGGCGCGGAGGAGATCGACTGGGAGGCGGTCAGGGTCGAGCAGGACAACTACGATCAGCTGTGGGAGGAGTGGAACGATCACCTGAAGATGATCAACGCCGCACGGGCGAGTGCCACCTTGTTCGAGGCCGACGCACTGGGCGACCGCAGCAACAGGAAGGATCCGCTGCCGTGGTTCACGAGCAAGTCGGCCGCGGCGGACAAGAAGGTGTTCCGGAGAGGCATGGCTGCCCTTCAGAACGCCTATGAAGTCCTTGAGGAAGCGGGGTTTCACTACCGCAGGGGCTTCGACGCGCTCTCGCGGCAGTTCCCGGTCGTGGCGGAGGCCGAGGAGTCCTTCGCCAAGGGCAACGAAGACACCGTGACCGGCGCGAAGTTCGCCGACCGCGGCTTCGCGAAGCTGGAGCAGCTGCGGCGGTAGGCCCGTGCGCCGGAGTGGGGGGCGGCCGGCCGCGTGGGCGCGGCAGGCCCTCGCCCGGCCCCCAGGCACCCGGACGGCCCGCCGGAGGGAGGTGGCAGCGCCTGTGGGTCGCCGTCCGGACCGAGGTGAATCGCTCCCGGAGCTGCGGGTAAGGTGCGTCCATGACTCCTGGTGCTCCGAGGCGTGCCCTGGCGGTGACCTACGCAGGCCACGCGACCGTGCTCATCGAGGTGGACGGCAGACGGGTCCTCACCGACCCGCTGCTGCGGTTGCACGTAGGGCCGCTCATCCGGCACAGCCCCGTGCCGCCGGCATCGCTGCGTGCCGGGCTCAGCGCCGTCGTCATCTCGCACGCGCACATCGACCACCTCGACGTGCCGTCACTGCGGCTGATCGACAAGGCGACGCCGGTGCTGGCGCCGCTGGCCACGAAGAAGCTGCTGCGGCGCCTGGGCTTCGCCGACGTCACCGAGATGGAGCCGGGGCAGCGCAGAGGCATCGGCGGCGGGGTGGTGGTCACCGCGACGCCCGCCGAGCACGGCGCCACGCGGCACCCGCTGGCCGAAGAGGGCAACGCGCTCGGCTTCGTCGTGCGGGGCAGCCAGAGCGCGTACTTCGCCGGCGACACCGGCTTCTTCGAAGGCATGGCCGGCTTCGGCGGCGACCTCGACGCGGCACTGCTGCCCGTCGGCGGCTGGGGGCCGCGGCTGCCCGACGACCACCTCAACCCGCTCACCGCCGCGAAGGCCCTCACGCTGCTCCGGCCGCGCGTCGCCGTGCCGGTCCACTGGGGCACGCTGTACCCGCCGTGGCTGCCGCCGCTCTTCAACGCGAAGTTCGGGGCCTGGCCGCGCGCCTTCACGCGGTACGCGGCCCACCTGGCCCCGGCCGTCGAGGTCCGGGTGCTCGAGCCGGGCGAGACGACGCTGCTCGAGCCTGCCGCCGCGACCGCCTGAGCCCTTGCGGCGCCGGCGCCTCAGCCGCCCGCCCGAACGCCGCTCTGCCGCCGCCCGTCTCCGGTACAGAGGCCGGCGATCCTTCGCGGAGCCGTCTCCCGTACTCCCACGTTAAGGTGACGCGCGTCCGTGGCGTTCCTCTTCAGGCGGGAGTCCGTCTCGCCGAAAAACGGGAGTGGGGAGGCGGATCCAGGCCGTCCGTGTGGTTGCTTCTC
>CAIXSE010000763.1 GCA_903921965.1 uncultured Thermoleophilia bacterium
GCGGAAGCGCAGCCCGGTGATCGCGACCCTCGACCCGCGCTTGCCGGCGGACGGGGTGAGCTTCAGGAGGATGGGCCGGGGGACGTCCCCTCCCGTGAGGGTGACGAGGATGAGGCCGCCGCTCCCCACCACGAGGCCGTGGTTGGCGTCGGCGAAGCCCACCGCGCCGAGGTCGGTCGAGGAGCCGCTCGCCTGAGGCTTCCACGTCGTGCCGCCGTCCGCGGTCACGAGGATCGTGCCCCGGTCTCCCGCGGCCCAGCCGTGCCGTCCGTCGAACGAGGTCACCGACGTGAGCGCGGCGGTCGAGCCGGACGACTGGCTCCTCCAGGTCGTGCCGCCGTTGCCCGTCACGAGGATGGTGCCGCCGGCGCCCACGGCCCAGCCCTTCCGGCCGGCCATGGTGACGGAGGTCAGGCCGGCGCGCGTGGCCGTGGCCTGCGCCGTCCACGTCGCGCCGCCGTCCGTGGTGGCGATCACCGTGCCGTCGTCGCCCACCGCCCAGGCGTGCTTCGCGTCTGTGGCGGCCACACCGTTCAGGTCGGCGGAGGTGCCCGACTCCTGCGCCGTCCACGTGCCGCCGCCGTCGTGCGTGACCAGCACGGCGCCGTCGTCGCCCACGGCCCAGACCGTCGCTCCGGTCGCGGCCGCCGCGTTCAGGCTGCCGGCGGTGCCGGAGATCGCGGCGTCCCACGACGAGCCGCCGTCGGAGGTGACGAGGATCGTGCCGCCGCTCCCGGTGACCATGCCGTGCAGCGCGTCGATGAAGAGGACCGAGCGCAGGTCGGCCGAGGTGCCCGACGCCTGCGGCCGCCACGTCGTCCCGCCGTCGGCGGTGACGAGGATGGTGCCGCGGTCACCCGCCGCCCAAGCCTTGCGGGCGGTCACCACCGCGGTGGCCCGCAGGTCCTGGGTGGTGCCGGACTCCTGCGCCGTCCACCCGCCGGTGCTCGCGCCGGTGACGGTGAAGCTCGCGGCGCTGGTCACACTGCCGAAGGATGTGGTCACCGCGATGGGGCCGGAGGTGGCGCCGGCCGGCACGAGGCACTCGAGCTGCAGGAACGACGAGACGTGCACGCCGACGGCCGGCGTGCCGTTGAAGCGCACCTGGGCGTTGCTCGCGAACCAGCCGCCCTTCACGGTGACGAGCGTCCCCACAGGGCCGCTCGCCGGGGAGAAGCTGTCGATGACCGGCGGCTCCAGAGGCACGCCGGCCGGCGCCCGGGACGCGGCGGCACCCGCGGCCGCGCACACCGCCACGGCGACGAGCACGACGGCGAAGGCCGCGAGCCACGCACGGCGCGACCTCGACGCTGAGCGAGTGAACGACGACCGGCCCATGGCTCCCTCCCCGTGAGAGCGGGGCCGTGCCCGTGAAGGCGGCCCCGCGGCCACCCCTACGGAGGTTGTCTCCCGGCCGGCGGGCGGGCCAAACGCCGGCGCGGAATCAAAGGCGAGGCGGCGGGCCGAGCGGCGGGCCGAGCGGCGGCCGGCGGGCCGAGCGGCGGCAGCGAGCCGGACGGCGGCCGGGTCAGCGCGCGGCGCCGGCGGCCTCGACGACGGCGTGCATCGCCGCGGCCGCGCCGGCGTCGATGGGTTCGGGTACGTGCGTCTCGAGGATCTCCAGGGCACGGGCCCGGGCGCGCGACGCCAGGTCGCTCGCGCCCTGTTCGAGCCACTCGTCGCGCACGCGGCGGTCGAGCAGCACGGGAGCACTGAGGTCGCGCATGTGCTGCAGCGTCGCCGCCAGCGAGAGGAAGTCGCCCGACGAGCCCACCGCGGCGATGTCGCCGGCCGCGAGGCTCTCGGCGTCGACCGGCACGCCGCCCACGGCCGTCCTGATCATGCGCGCGATCTCGTCGTCCATGACGAGCTGCCCGAAGTCGAAGGCCACGCCCGACCCGATCATCCCCGCACCGTAGATCTGGTTGGCGCCTGCCAACGCGGCCATGAGGCCGGTGAGGGTCTTCTCGTGCCCCGCCTGGGCGTCGCCGAGCTTGGCGTCGGTCTACAACCCCGCGACGAAGCTCGGGATCCCGTACCGCCGCGCCAGCTGCGCCACGGCGGCGCTGATCACGCCCAGCTCCGGCGAGCCGACGGCGGCGGTCGCGAGCCGCAGGTCCATGGCGGTCGTCGAGGAACCGTACACGACCGGCGCGCCGCGCTCGGCGAGCTGCGCCAGCACGATCGCGCTGAGCACCTCGGCGTTGTGCGTCACCAGCGTGCCGGCCAGGGTGACCGGCGACGACCCTCCGGCCATGGCCATGCTCACCACGGTGTCGGACATGCCGGCGCGGGCCGCCTCGATGACGACCTCGGTCGCGTCGCGCGGGAGCTGCAGCGGGCTCACCGGGCAGACGCCGAAGCCGGCGAGCGGGCGGCGGCGGAGCTCGTCCTCGCCGCCCGCGAGCGCCGTCGCCATGGCCACGATCCCGCGCACGTCGCGGGCCGTCGTGGCTTCGCTGCCCACCGGCTTCGTGGTCTCGTGGACGGCGGCCTCCCACTTGCGCAGGCTGGCCGTGGCCGCCGGGGCGTCCTCCGCCCCGACCGCCGACTCGTAGGCGTCGATGCAGTCCAGCGCGTCCACCAGGCGCGCCACCTCGCGCACGTCGGCGATGCCCGGCGCGCGGTACTCGCCGGTCCGCGGGTCGACGAGCATGATGCCCTCGTCGAAGTTCGAGAAGCTCACGCGGCCCGCCTCGAGGACGACGTCGCGGGCCGGGTCGCGCCCGCACAGTCGCACGACCGGCGGGCACGAGCGCACGGCGTCCTCCACCACCTGCGGCGGCATGCGGACCGTGCGGGTGTCGCGGTCGACCGCGCAGCCGCCGTCGGCGAAGAGGTCGAGCGCCGCGTCGTCCTCGACGAAGACGCCGGTCTGCTCGAGCACGCCGAGCGTGGCGGCGTGGATGTCGTCGAGGTCGCGCTCGCTCAGCACGCTCAGGTGCAGCCGGGGACGCAGACCGTCGGCCATCTCAGCTCACGCCCGCAGCGCCCGCCCGGCAGCCGCGACCAGGCCGGCGAGCTCGCGCCGCACGTCGTCGGGCAGGGGTTCGGGCCGGTAGCGGGCGAGGATCTCGAGCGCGCGCTCCCGCGCCACCTCGCGCGCGTCCCGGTAGTGCCGCCCGTCGGCGCCGATCTGCTGCGTGACGGCGCGCACCACCGCGCTCCGCATGTGGCGCCGCGTGTGCGCGTGCGCGAGGAACGACCCGCCCGGGCCCACGGCGTCGATCGCGTCGAGCGCGAGCGCCTCGTCGTCGGTGGCGAAGCCGAGGAACGCACAGCGTGCGCGGTGGTACAGGTCGTCGTCCAGGATGAGGTCCTCGACGGCGAAGGCGCGGTAGGTGTCGTGCAGCCCGATGCCGGTGTAGGTCTCGCACCCGTCGAGCGGGAGCTGCATGAGCTGCAGGCACTGCTCGACGCCGGCCTGCCAGGTGCCCGGCTCGGCCGAGTCGGTGCCCCCGAAGGAGCCCAGCGAGGGCAAGCCGAACGCGTGGACCAGCCCGGTGGCGGCGAAGCGTCCGCGGTCGTCGAGCGGGGCGGTCATGGTGGCGGCCGTGCGCGGGTCGGCGTACGTGGGCATGAGCGAGCCCCACACCGGCGCGCCCGGCGCCGCCAGCTGGTGCAGGACGGAAGCGGCGACGATCTCGGCGGCGCCGACCACGAGGGTTCCGGCCTGCGTGGCCGGCGCCGTGGTGCCGAGAGTCGGCATCGTCACGAAGCAGACCGGCACGCCGGCCTGTGCGAAGACGATGCTCGCTTCGGTCCCCTCCCCGTCGAGTACGAGGGGGGACACTGTCCCGATGAGGTCGCTGAGCACGGGGGCGGCCGAGCCGCCGGGGCGCGCCGCGGCGACCGCCGCGGCCATCTCGACCGCGTACCGCGCCAGGGTCTCGCCCTGGACCATGCCCATGACGTGCTTGGTGGTCCCCGTCCACCCGGCCTCGAGCTCGTGGAGCTGGGCCGTGGCGCCGCAGTCCCCCGCGCCCACCGTGGGCCACCAGAAGGCGATCGACCCGAGGTGGTCCTGCAGGCGGCTGATGTCGGCGAGGTCGGCCTTGGTGGACGGCCTGCGTACGCCGGTGTGCCAGTCCACGACGTCGGTGCCGCAGCCGTCGGTGGTGCCGTAGGTCTCGCCCGAGGCGAGGTCGAGGTCGGAGGCGCCGTCGCGCGAGCCCAGCACGAACGTGCGCGGGGCGAGGGCCAGCGTCTCGTCGACGAGCGGGCGCGGCAGCCGCACGAGGCCGGAGGCCTCGTGGACCTCCGCGCCCGCCCGTGCGAACAGGTCGAGTCCGCGCTGCGAGCGGCACTTGACGCCCGTCTTCGCGAGCAGGGCGTACGTGGCCTCCACGAGGGGCCGCAGCCGCTCGTCGTCGTGCGCCTGCAGGCGGA
>CAIXSE010000764.1 GCA_903921965.1 uncultured Thermoleophilia bacterium
CCCCGACCTTGTCCTTCGGCACGAAGCCCTTCGCCGCCATGGCGGCGCCGAAGCGCAGGTTGTCGATGCGCGGCCGGCGGCGCAGGTGCCCGGCCGCGACGTCGGCGGCGGTGCGCTCCGCGCAGCGGATGGCCCCGCCGTTCTCGCGTTCCAGCGCCCGCAGGCGGGCGAGCACGCCGGCCACGTCGATCCCCATGCGGCACACGCTCGTGCAGGTGCCGCACTCCGTGCAGCGCCAGAGGTCGTCGCTCGTCAGCACCGCGCCGACCTCGCCGGCCAGGATCAGGCGGACGAGGCGGCGCGGCCCCCTGTACAGCTCGCGGCCGCTGGGGCACGACGAGGTGCAGGTCCCGCACTGGTAGCAGAGAGCGCACTCCTCGGCGAGGCGGGCGAGCTCCTCGCGGACCTCGGCCGGCCAGACGTTCGTCTCAGTGGACGTGGCCACAGCGCTCACCTCCCGTGCAGGCGGCGCCGCTCGCGGCGCCGATCAGCTCCAGTTCGCGCTCCTGGTCGCCGCCGGAGAGCGTGTCGTCGCCGGCGGCGCGCGCCGCGAACAGCCGCATGCGCCGGCCCACGCTGTGGCGGTCGGCGGCGCACAGGTGCCAGAGCTCGAGCGGCAGGTCCAGCCCGCCGCCCGTCAGGACCTCCTGCGCCACGCGCAGCTGCTCCGCCGCGCTCGTGTCGCCGGTGCGGTACTGGCAGCGGCCCTCGGCGCAGCCGGCGAGGAACACGCCGGCCGCGCCCAGCCGGGCCGCCTCCACGATGTGCAGGGCGCTCACGCGGCCCAGGCACGGCAGCTCGATGAGGCGCACGTTCGACGGGTACACGTCGCGCCGCTGGCCGCTCAGGCCGATGGCGGCGCCGGCGCACTCGCGGCAGTAGAAGCCGATCACCGGCTGCTCCGTCCCCGCCGTCATCAGCGCGAGCCGGCCGAACAGCGCGTCGTCGGCCAGGTTGTGCGCCACGGCGAGCTCGGGGCAGTTGGCCGCGCAGATGCCGCAGGCCCGGCAGGCTTGCGGGTCGATCACCGCAAGCTTGCCGTCGTCCTTGACCTCGGCCGGCCGCGCCGCGTCCGCCGGCCGGTCCACCAGCTCGATGGCGCCGAAGGGACACATGTTCACGCAGGTGTCGCAGCCCACGCAGCGGGCGGCGTCCACCCGCGAGGCGGCTGTGCCGCGGCGCCCCGCGCTCGTCAGGAACGTGTGGATCTGCGCGGCCACCGCGGTCGCCTCGGTGTTCACCTCGATGAGCGCCTTGGGGCCCGCCGCCGAGCCGCACACGAAGATGCCCTCGCTGCTCGTCTCGGTGGCGCGGTTCTTGCGGTCGAGGATGTCGATGAAGCCGTCGTCGTCGCGCTCCACGCCGAGCGTGTGCGCGAGCCGCTCGCTGCCGGTGGCCGGCACCATGCCGGTGCTGAGCACGACCAGGTCGGGCCGGAGCACGCGTTTGCGCGCCGCCGTCACGTCCTCCACCTCGATCACCGGCCGGCCGGCCGCGTCGAACTGCACCTCCGGCGGTGTCCCGCGCAGGAACTCCACGCCGGCCTTGCGCGCGTCCAGGAACCAGTTCTCGTAGCCCACGCCCGCCGTCCTCATCTCGAGGTAGCAGATCGTGATCTTCATCGCCGGGAACAGGGTCTTCAGGCGGATCGCGTGCTTGAGCGCGATCATGCAGCAGAGCCGCGAGCAGTGCGGCAGGTGCCGCCGGTCGCGGGAGCCCGCGCACTGGACCATGACGAGGTGTTCCGCCGGCAGCTGACCGAGTGCAGCCTGTCCCTCCCAGCCGTCGAGCATGGTGGCCAGCTCGACCTGTGTGACGACGTTGCGGTGGTCGGGGCGGAACTCGGGGTAGTACTTCTCCGGCGCCGGCTCGCAGCCGACCGCGGCGAGGATCGCCCCCGCCCTGATCGTCAGCCGTTCGGGTGACTGCGTGAAGTCGATCGCCTCGACGGGGCACTCCGCCGCGCACTTCCCGCAGAAGGTGCAGGTGTCGAGGTCGACGGTGCGGACGACGCGGCCGTCGTAGAACTCGCTGAAGATGGCCTTGCGGCCCGGCTCCGAGGACTCGATCTCGCACACCGTCTCGCAGGTGCCGCAGTTGACGCAGGCGTCGGTGACGATGTTGGGCAGGCGGCGGACGGCGACCTCGAAAGCGCCGGGGTGGCCGGTCACGCCCTCGACCGTGGCGCGGCGGCGGATGCTCAGGTTCGGGTCGTCGATGGACAGGTTGCGGTGGAAGCACTTGCGCGTGCCGGGCTGGGCGTCGCCGGCCGGCAGGCACTGGCCGCAGTCGTTGGTGGGGAAGACGGTGCCGATGCGGGCGGCGCGGCCGCCGAGGAAGGGCCGCCGCTCGATGAGCTCGACGTGGTGCCCCATCTTGGCGAGCTCGGCGGCGGCCTGCGTGCCGGCCACGCCGCCGCCGATGACGACGACGGTGTCGAGCCGCTCGGCGTAGGCCATGGTGTCGGCCGGCGCGTCCGGGAACGCGACCGACGCGCCGACGATGCGCGTGGCCTTGGCGGTCACGGCGCCGGGGTCGTCGTCGTGCACCCAGCTGCAGCCCTCGCGGATGTCCGCGATCTGCAGCTGGAGGCCGCGCGCGAGCAGCTTCGTGAAGCGGCGCGCGGCGAAGTCCTGCGAGCAGCCGGCGAACACGAGCTGGCGGCCGCCGGCCACGCCGGCTCCAGAGTCCATCAGCTCGAGCAGCTGCGCCTGGCCCTCGCGGCTGCACCAGTGGCGGCCGCGGAGCACGTCGGCGGTCTCCGCCGCGTGCGACTCGAGGCGGTCGAAGTCGACGTTGGCCATCGTGCCCGCGCACTCGCAGAGGAGGACGAGGGGACGGTCGGCTGTAGCGCCGGCGCCGATCGATTGGGCACTCACGACGTCATCCCCAGGGATGACGAAGAGGCGGGCGCGGCAGCCGCCTTCGCCGGCCGCGCCTCGATCGCCCCGGCCGGGCAGCCGCGGGCGCAGGTGCCGCACCCGAGGCACAGCTCGTCGTTGTAGGCGATCGTGCGGAGCACGGTGACGCGGGCCGGCACCTCGACCGGCCCGTCCGGCTCGTGGCGCATGATGCGCCGGAGCGCGTCGCCGAGCTGCCCTCGGCGGCTGCCCGCCGGCGCGTCCAGGAGCTGGCGCACGTCGAACAGCTCGCCGCGGGTCGAGGCGCCCGACGGGCAGGTCAGGGCGCACTTGCCGCAGCCCACGCAGAGCTCCTCGTGGCGCACGATCTCGCAGCCGACGCCGGTGGTGCCGGGCTGCGAAGACTGGGGGACGCGGCTCAGGATCTCGCGGCCGCGGACGGTGAGCGGCATCAGGCGGCCCCCCTCGCGGTCGCGACGGCCGGGCCGCCCGTCCCTGCCGCGCCGCCACCCGCCGCCGGCGCGTTGCGCTCGAGCGGCGGCAGCGCACGGACGACGCGGTCCATCTCCTTGACGGCCGCCACGAACTTCGGCGGCTCGCCGGCGCTCATCGTGAACATGCGGGCGCGCTCG
>CAIXSE010000765.1 GCA_903921965.1 uncultured Thermoleophilia bacterium
CCGACCTCACGTTCTTCACCGGCGGCATGCTGTGGGTCACGTTCATCTTCGCCATGCTGCTGGGGCTGAACCGCTCGTTCGCCCAGGAGAAGGACGAGCGCTGCCTCGACGGCCTGCTGCTGTGCCCGGTCGACCGCGTCACGATCTTCCTCGCCAAGACCGCCGGCAACCTCGTCTTCCTGCTCATCATCCAGGTCGTCGCCGTGCCGGTCTTCACGCTCTTCTTCGTGCAGCGCAGCTATGCCGGCGACCTCCTGCAGTTCCTCGTGGTGCTGCTGCTCGCCGACGTCGGCATCTGCGCCCTCGGCACGCTGCTCGCCACCATCTCCATGAACACGCGCTCGCGCGACCTGCTGCTGCCGATCATCTTCCTGCCGCTCATCGTGCCGGTGCTCATCGCGGCCACCGGCGCGACGACGCTGATCTTCGCCGAGGGGGCCTCGTTCGGGAGCCTGCTCGCGCGCGTGCTGTTCCTGTTAGGCTTTGACGTCGTCTTTCTCGTGGCGGCGTACGGCACCTACGACTTCGCGATAGGAGAATGAGCGTGAAGAAGCTCGTCAGCGCACCGTCGCTCTTCATCGGCGCCGGCATCTTCCTCATCGTCGGGATCCTGCTGGCGTTCTGGTGGGCACCCGTGGATTCGTCGTCCATGGGCTTCAGCCAGAAGATCTTCTACTACCACGCTCCCATCGCCGAGACGGCGCTGGTCTCGTTCGGCATCGCCTTCGTGGCGGCCATCCTGTACCTGCGCTCGCAGGACCCCAGGTGGGACCGCCTCGGCTACGTGTGCGTGCGTCTCGGCCTGCTCTTCTCGGTCATGGTGATGATCACCGGCATGATCTGGGGCAAGGCTTCGTGGGGCACGTGGTGGGCCTGGGAGCCGCGCCTCACCACCTTCCTCCTCGTGTGCTTCCTCTACGTGGCCTACTGGGTGCTGCGTTCCGTCGTCGAAGAGGAGCAGCGCCGCGCCACCTACGCCGCGGTGTTCGCCATCATCGCGTTCGTCGACGTGCCGATCACGTTCTTCGCCACGCGCTTCCTGCCCGAGGGCCTGCACCCGGTGGTCATCACCACCGGCGACACCGGCATGGAGGGCAGCATGTTCGCGAGCTTCTTCATCAGCATGATCGGCATGACCCTGCTCCTGGTCGCGCTCATCCGCAGTGAGCTCCTCGTGGAGAAGCTCAAGGACCGCGTGGCCGACCTCAAGCACTCGATCGGAGGCTGACCCGATGACCATCGAAGAAGCGGCCCGCTACGTCGCCGCCGCCTACGCCGTCATCCTGGCGGTGCTCATCCTGTACTTCATCATCAGCGCGCGGCGCATGAGCCGGCTCACGCGCGACGTCGACCTGCTCGAGCGCGAGGTCGAGCGCCGGCAGGGCGGCGGGTCGCCGGAGGCCTGACCGCCGCCGCTCCGGCGCGCCCGCAGACACCTGACTCATGGAGCACGCCTCCGTCATCCTGCTGTGGATCGCGTACCTGCTCTACGCAGGCGCGTTCGCAGTCTTCGTGGTGCAGTTCCTGACCAAGAGCCCCACGCTCACCCGCGTGGGGCTGTGGGTCGCTGCCATCGGCCTCGTCTGCCAGACGCTGGCCATCATCTTCCGCGGCGTCAGTGCCGGGCACGTGCCCTTCGTCGGCGCCTACGAGTCGCTCGTGCTCGTGGCGTGGGCGATCGTGCTCGTCTGGCACATCCTCGAGTCGTTCACGAAGATGCGCGCCGTGGGGCTCTTCGTGCTGCCGGTCGTGCTCGTGCTGCTCACCGCGGCGCTCATCAAGTACGACGCCCCCGGCGGGCTCACCCCGGCGCTGCAGAGCGACATCGTCGTGCTGCACGTGGTCGTGATGATCACCGCCATCGGCTGCCTGTACGTGGCGGGCGGCGCCGCGGTCCTCTACCTCATCGAGGAGTCGCTGCTGCGCCGGCACCACGCCGACGGGGTCCTGGGCCGGCTGCCATCCCTGGGGACGCTGGAGAAGCTCGTGTACCACGCCACCCTCGTCGGCCTCCCGTTCCTGACAGCGGGCATGCTGGCCGGCATCATCCGCGCGGAGACGTTCAACGTGCCGCAGTGGTGGCTCGACCCGATGGTCCTCCTGGCCATTGGCGCCTGGGCGGTGTACGCGGTCCTGCTGTGGGGGCGTGTGCGCGCCGACTGGGTCGGCAGCCGCATCGCCTGGCTCGCCGTGAGCGGCATGGTCGTGCTGCTCGTCATCCGCTTCGCCGCCGTCCCGTTCTGGACCGGCTTCCACACGTACGGGGGTTGAGGTCGTGCTCGTCGTCGTCACCGGGATCTCGCACAAGACAGCCTCGCTCGACCTGCGCGAGCGCCTCGCCCTCGACGAGGAGAACGCCCTGCGCGTGGCCCAGGAGCTGCTCGAGAGCGGCGCCGCCTGCGAGGCGGTCTCGCTGAGCACCTGCAACCGCACCGAGCTGTACACGTACGCGCACGACTCGCTCGCCGCGCGCCACGCCTCCGTCAGCGTGCTGGCGCGCCACGCCGGCGTCGCCGATGCCGACCTCGAGTCGAGCCTGTACAGCTATTCCGGCGACGGCGCCATCGCGCACCTCTTCCGCGTCACGTCGAGCCTCGACTCGATGGTCGTCGGCGAGGCGCAGATCGTCGCGCAGATGAAGGGCGCCTATCAGCTGGCGTGTGAGGGCGGCTGCACCTCCGTGGTGTTCAACCGCCTGTTCCGGCACGCGCTCGAAGTGGGCAAGCGCGTGCGGACCGAGACCGCCATCGGCGAGCGTCCGGTGAGCGTCAGCTCCGCGGCCGTCGAGCTCGCCCTGCAGGTGTTCGGCAAGTTCAAGGACCACACCGTCCTGATCGTCGGCGCCGGCGAGACCAGCGAGCTCACGGCGACGCACCTCAAGGCGCACGGCATCGAGCGCATCCTCGTGGCCAACCGCACCTTCGAGACCTCGGAGAAGCTCGCCCACAGCGTGGGCGGACGGGCCGTCCCCTTCGAGGACCTCGAGAAGCACCTCGCCGCCGCCGACATCGTCATCAGCTCCACGGCCGCCCCCGACTACGTCATCACCCGCGACATGACCGAGCGGGCGATGCACCACCGCCGCAAGCGCCCCATCTTCTTCATCGACATCGCCGTGCCGCGCGACCTCGACCC
>CAIXSE010000766.1 GCA_903921965.1 uncultured Thermoleophilia bacterium
ACGCGGACCAAGGCGTTCGGCGTCGCCGAGGGGGCGATGGACTACTACATGAGCCAGCTGGCGGGGTACTGGCCGAAGCCGACGCTCACGGCGCCCACGTTCGACGCGTCGGCGTTCCGCGCCCTCGGACAGTTCTCGAACGCCGTGGAATACCCGGATCCTGCGGTCGCCCTGGGGGCGTTCGCCGCGGCGACGTCCTACGACAACGACCAGACGGTGAACGGCGTGCCGAACGTCGGCTACGACACGGCGACGTCGCCGCACAACGACGCCAACGGCGACGGCAGGCTGTGGGTGGTCGCGCGCGGCGCCACGAACGACAGGGCCGCCTCCATCCAGTCCCAGGTCATGCGCGTGCCGGTCAACACGCAGTTCCCCACCGGCATCGCCGTCTGGGCGGGCGGCAACATGACCAGCAACGGCGGGGGCAACAACCCCAAGGTCTGGGTCGAGACGGCTCCTGCGGGCTCGCAGGTGAGTTCGTACGTCGGCGGCACGATCGACACGACCAGCGTGTTCGATGTGAGCGGCCAGAAGTCGTCGATCCCCATCACGCCGAGCGGCCCGAGCATCGACTCCAAGGCGATCCCGTCGCTCGACAACCTCATCCCGCAGGCGATGATCGACCAGATCGTCGACCTGGCCAAGACGATGGGCACCTACTACGACACCACGCAGGGCGCGAGCATACCCGACGACAAGAGCGGCGTCTGCGTCATCCGCGTGGCGGACGGCACCTCGGTGAGCTTCGGCAACACGACGCCGGTCAACTCGCTCGCCAGCCCCGGGATCCTGCTCATCCTCGGTCCCGAAGGCGGGAGCGGCAACAACATCCAGATCGACATGGGCGGCAACCGCGAATTCTTCGGGGTGTTCTACACGGACGGGCGGATCTACAGCTCGCACGGGACGCCGATCTTCCACGGCATGCTCGTCTGCAAGAGCAACCTGGACATGAGGGGCACCCCCGACGTCAGGTACAACTCCGACGTCCTCAGCAACCTCGCCGGCGGCTGGACGCTCACCGTGGCTCTCGTGCCGAACACGTGGCGGGAGATCAAACCCTAGGCCGGCACGTCACAGACCAGGAGGCCGGCCGGCACGGCCCGAAGGCCGGCCTCCCCGAACAGGTCCTCACATCTCTCTCTGCCTCCGGAACGGGCACAGCGTGAGGGCTCAAGGGGGGCCGGGCGGCACGCCGCCCGGCCCCCCGACCGCTTTCGTCACACGGTGCGCCGCCGCCCCCGCGGGTTCTGTTGCCGCGTTGGGACACACTCGGAGAGTCCTTCCGCCTGAACGCCGGCCCACGCGTTTCCGTCACCCAGATACTGTGGGACAATCCCCTTACGGCACGCGTGAGCGCACCCAGCGTCTGGCGACGCGTGCGCCGAGGGGGCGGCAGGGCCGAGCCGCCGAACGGAGAAGTGGTCGGCCGTGGTGCCCGGCAGGGCAACGGGAACGGCTCGTCCGTACTCATGCATTCCCGCACCCCGCCGATACAGAGCGAGGAACACCCCGCTATCCGGAGGCAGGGAGAAATGAAGAGCTTGGGCAGGCGTGCCTGCTCCGAGGCCGGGTTCGGCTTCATCGAGCTGCTCGTCACCATCATCATCGCAGGCATCGCCTTCGCGGCCCTCGTCCCCGTCTTCGTGGCCGCGCAGACCAAGGGCATGGCCGACCAGTCCCGCAGCTCGGCTCTCAGCCTGGCGCGCGACAAGATCGAGCGCATCCGCCAGCTCGACTACGACCAGATCAACGAGAACAACCTCAACAGCGCCACGTGGTACAACGGCGGCTTCGGCACGACCGTCAACGTGACCAACGGCAACGGTGTGGCCAAGCCGTACACGATCTCGTACTCGGTGACCTTCGCCGGCGGCGCCTACGACGGCCAGCACGTCACGTCGGCCAGCAGCGGCGACAAGTCGGAGCGGTACAAGCAGGTCGAGGTCACCGTCTACTGGGCGGGCATCCCGCAGCCCGTGAAGAAGGTCGTCCTCGCGACCAGCATCAACAAGCAGTACCAGGGCTCGCGCATCGACGCCCTCGTCGTCGAGGGCGAGCACGGGAGCGTGGATCCCGACGACGGCGACCGCCTCTTCGTCACGAGCCTCCCGGTGACGTTCACCGCGTACGTCAACGACGCCGACTCCATCCGCACAAGCAACGTCACCTTCCTCGTGTACAACTTCAGCGCGCTCGTGGCGACGCTGGTGTGCCCGTCCTCGAGCAG
>CAIXSE010000767.1 GCA_903921965.1 uncultured Thermoleophilia bacterium
GCGCCTCTTCCACAACGACATCTTCACCGTCTCGGCGCTGGCCTCGGCGCTGCAGTCGGCGGCCATGTTCGGCGCCATCATGTTCCTGCCGCTGTTCGTGCAGGGGGTGCAGGGCAAGTCCGCCACCAACTCGGGCATCGTGCTCATGCCGCTCATGCTCGGCGCCATCGTGACCAGCATCGGCGCCGGCCAGCTCCTGGCGAGGACGGGCAGGTACAAGGTCATCGTCATCGTCGGCTTCGTGCTCACGGCGCTCGGCGCCTGGCTGATGTCGCGCATGGACGTGGACACGACCTCGCTCACCGTCTCCGTCAACATGGTCATCATGGGCCTCGGCCTGGGCATCGCCATGAGCTCGTTCACGGTGATCGTACAGAACCAGTACACCAGCCAGCGGCTCGGCGAGGTCACGGCGGGGCTGCAGTTCTTCCGCTCGATCGGCAGCACGGTGGGGCTCGCCGTCTTCGGGACCATCCTCACCACGCAGTTCCAGGCGGACATGCGCACCCAGCTGCCGGCACCGCTGCAGAAGTACGCCGGCGACGAGGCGCTGGCCAACCCCCAGGTCCTGCTCTCGCCGCAGGCGAGCGAGAAGATCCACGCGCTGTTCGCGAAGTACGGGGCGGCGGGCGAGAGGCTGTTCGCCGCGTTCATGGATGCGGTACGCCAGAGCCTCGACTCGGCCCTCGGCGACCTCTTCCTGCTCGGCGCGGGCGTGGCGCTGGCGGGACTCGTGGTCGTGCTCTTCCTGCGCGAGGACCCGCTGCGCAAGACCCACCTCACGCGCGAGCAGCAGGAGCTGCTCATGGCCGAGGCGGAGGCAGGCGCGACCGGGGGTCTCACGCCGGAGGGCTCCGCCGCCGAAGGCGGGCAGGAGCCGGTCATCTCGTGCGCGCCGGAAGAGGACGCGTCCGCACGGACCTGAAGCCGTGGTGAGCGCGCCGGCGCGGCGCTCACGGCTCATGGTCGCGCCGGAGACGGCCGATAGCAGGTCGTGAGGGTCCGCGACTCGACCCACCGGAGGAACCATGCCCAAGAGGTGCCCTGCCTGCGGTCGCGGCAACGCCGACGAGGCGCGCCGGTGCTCCCGCTGCGGCGCCGAGCTGGGAGCGGCGTGCACGTCGTGCGGCGTGGCGCTCCCGGCCGGTGCGGTGCGGTGCCCGGCGTGCGGGACCCCGGTCTCCACGGCGCCCGTCCCGCCCGCGGTCGTCGCGGCGCCCGCGCGGAGCCCCGGCGCCGGACCGCAGGCGAGCCCGCCGGCGCCCTTCCAGCCGCCGTCGCCGCCGGCCCCGGCGCCCCGGCAGGCGCCTCCCGGCGCGTACCCGCAGGCCCCGGCGCCCGTGCAGCCGCTGCAGTCGCAGGTCCCCCAGGCGCCCCGGGCGGCGGGCGACCCGGGCGCCCGGGGCGAGCGCTCGCGCAAGCTGGTGGCCGTCGTCGCGGTCCTGGCGGTGGCGGTGGTCGCCGTCGTCGTCGTCTTCATCCTCGTCTCGGGCGGCGAGAAGAGCGGGAAGCCGGCGGACGACGGGAAGGGCGGGAAGACCGCACCGGTCACCTGGTCACACCGGGCATCCGGGACGCGGAAGAGCCTCATCGGCATCTCCGCCCCGGACGCGGACCACGCGTGGGCGGTCGGCAACGACGGCACCATCCTCGTCACCGCGGACGGCGGCCTCACGTGGCGCAGGCAGCGCGCCGGGACCAAGGCCGACTTCTCGACCGTGTCCTTCCCCGACGCCGACCACGGCTGGGTGGTCGGGGGCGGTCACACGAGCCGTGGCAGGCAAGGCCTCGGCGTCGTCCTCACGACCGGCGACGGGGGAGCGACGTGGGCGCCGCAGCTCGAGCCGTCCGACACGTTCCTCAACGGCGTCGTCTTCATCGACGCCGAGCACGGCTGGGTCGTCGGGGGCTGGTGGAACGGCAAGACGACGACCGGCGGCGTGCTCGCCACCAGCGACGGCGGGTCCACGTGGAGCCGGCAGGGCATCGGCAAGGTCGGCACGCTCTGGGGCATCTGGTTCATCGACGCCACCCACGGGTGGGTCAGCGGCGAGAAGGGCGCCCTCCTCGCCACCGACGACGCCGGCGCCACCTGGAGGGCGCAGGCGTCGGGCACCCGCAAGTTCCTCTGCGACGTCACGTTCTCCGACGCCGCTCACGGCTGGGCGGTGGGCGACGACGGCACGATCGTGGCCACCAGGGACGGGGGGACGACCTGGAGCCCGCAGACCTCCGGCACCCGCGCGAGGCTGCTGAGCGTCTCGTTCCCCGACGCCACGCACGGCTGGGCCGTCGGCGCGATGTGGGACAAGAAGAAGGACGTCTACGGCGACGGGGTGATCGTCGTGACCCGCGACGGCGGCGCGACCTGGCGCCGGCAGAGCGCGGGCCCCGGCACCCTGGCCCACCTGTGGGACGTCAGCTTCACCGACGCCGAGCACGGATGGGCGGCCGGAGGGCAGGGGACGCTCCTCACCGCCCGCGCGGAGCCGGCCGGGCCCTGAGCCGCGGGGCGGGCGGCGAGACCGGCGGGCGGCCGGAAGAGCCGCCCGCCCCGCCGCCCTTCAGCCGCCGTACTTGCGCACCCGCAGGTAGGCCGTCTCCGCGTGCCCCGGCATGAGCTCGGCGTCGCTGAGCAGGCCGGCGTGCGGGGCGATGTCGAGCGCCCCGGCGCGCGTGCAGCGCTGGTAGGTCACCGTCTTCAGGAACTTGCCGACCCAGAGGCCGCCCGTGTAGCGGGCGGCCCCGGCGGTCGGCAGCGTGTGGTTGGTGCCGATGGCCTTGTCGCTGAAGGCGATGGTGGCCTCCTCGCCGAGGCACAGCGTGCCGTAGTCGCGCAGGCGCTCGCCGTACCAGTCGGGGTCGGCGGTCTGCACCTCGAGGTGCTCGGGGGCGTAGCGGTCGGCGAGGCGCACGGCCTCTTCCCCGTCGGCGGCCAGGACGACCTCGCCGAGCTGCCCCCACGAGGTGCGGATGACCTCCGCGGAGGCGAGCAGCGGCAGCTGCCTGTCGACCTCGGCGAGCACCGCGTCCGCCAGCGGCCGCGAGGTGCTGACGAGCACGGCCGGCGACGTCGGGCCGTGCTCCGCCTGACCCAGCAGGTCGGCCGCGACCACCACCGGGTCGGCCGTCTCGTCGGCGATGACGAGGATCTCGGTCGGACCCGCGAGGAGGTCGATGCCGACCGTCCCGAAGAGCTGCCGCTTGGCCTCGGCCACGTACATGTTGCCGGGCCCGGCGACGAGGTCCACCGGCTCGAGGCCCTCGACGCCGTACGCCAGCATCGCGAGGGCCTGCACACCGCCGACGGCCCAGATCTCGTCGGCGCCGGCGAGGTGCATCGACCACAGCACCTCGGGGTAGATGCCGGCGCCCTCGAAGGGCGGCGCGCAGCCGACCACGCGGGGCACGCCGGCGACCTTCGCCGTGAGGATGCTCATCTGCGCGCTCATCAGCATGGGGTACTTGCCGCTGGGCACGTAGGCGCCCACGCTGCCGACGGGGATGTGCTTCTGCCCGAGGAAGACGCCCGGCCGGGTCTCCTCCTCGAACTCCAGCATGCTGGCGCGCTGGAGCTCCGCGAAGTGCTTCACCTGGGCGTGCGCGAACTCGAGCGA
>CAIXSE010000768.1 GCA_903921965.1 uncultured Thermoleophilia bacterium
CATGACCTGTACGCGCACCGGCGACGCCGAGGCGACGCTCGCCCAGGTCCGTGCCCTCGCGGCCGCCGGCTGCGAGATCGTCCGCGTGAGCCTGCCCACGGCCGACGAGGCGCCGGCGTTCGCGCGCATCGTGCGCGAGTCTCCGGCGGGCGCCGACGGCCGGTCGGTGCCCATCATCGCCGACATTCACTACGACTGGCGGCTCGCCCTCGCGGCCGTCGAGGCCGGCGCGGCCGCGGTGCGTATCAACCCGGGCACGATGGCCGAGAAGCACGTGCACGAGATCGTCCGGGCGGCTGCCGATGCGAGGGTGCCCGGGCCGCCCGCGGAAGGCGGGGGAGGGGCTGCGACCGAAGTGCCGGTGGCCGTGCGCATCGGCGTCAACGCCGGCTCGCTGCCCCGCGACCTCCGCGACCGCGCCGCCGGCGAGCCGGCCGAGGCCCTCGTGGAGGCCGCGCTCCGCTGGGCGTCACAGTTCGACGACTGGGGCTTCCGCGCCTACAAGCTCAGCGTGAAGAGCTCCAGCGTGCCGGTGACGATCGCGGCGTACCGGCTGCTGGCGCAGCGCTCCGGCGCCCCGCTGCACGTCGGCGTGACCGAGGCGGGCACCGTGTGGAGCGGCACCATCAAGAGCGCCGTGGGCATTGGCGCCCTGCTCGCCGACGGCATCGGCGACACGCTCCGGGTGTCGCTGACCGGCGACCCCGTCGAAGAGGTCCGGGTCGCCTGGAAGATCCTCGCCGCACTCGACCTGCGGCGGCGCGGCCCCGAGGTCATCTCGTGCCCCACCTGCGGGCGCACCGAGGTCGACATCGTCGGCCTTGCGGAAGAGGTGGAGCGGCGGCTCGCCGCCGACCCCGTCCTGGCCGGCGAGGCCGTGACCGTGGCCGTGATGGGCTGCCGCGTCAACGGCCCCGAGGAGGCCCGCCACGCCGACTACGGCATCGCCGCCGGCTCCGGCGAGGGCGTGCTCTTCGACCACGGCGAGCGCGTCGAGGCGCTGCCCGAAGGGCAGCTCGTCGACGCGCTGCTCGCCCTCGTCCGCGCGACGCGCTGAGGGCGCGGGCCCGCTCCCGTCGCCCGCGCCGCGACGGCGGCCCGCCCGGCCGGCACCCGTCCGGTCGCCCCGCTCCGGCCCGCCCGCGCCCCTTCGTGCGCCGCGTTCAGCCCCTGCCCGTCGACGCCGGCGCCCGCACTCCTGCTGGAACAAACGTTTGCTCGTGTCAGGTTCTGTCCTCCGCGGTCGATAACGTAGATAGAGGTCCAGGGCAGTGGCGAGGTCAGAGGCGCGGGAGGAGTCATGGAGCGGTCGGGGCACAAAGAGCAGATCAGGGTCCTTGAGCGTGCTCACGGCGTGACCACGAGCTCGGCGGTCGCCAGCGGCGGCATGGTGGCGTTCCTCGTCGCGCTGGCGCTGCTCTTCGTGGTCACCGGTCCGGCCTGATCGTCCCGGCGCCGGCCCTTCACCCGCGTCTCCCGCGCCCGGGCCCATGCCCGGGCGCGGTCGTCTGGGCGGGCTGCCGGGCGCGGGGTGGCTTCGAGTCCAGGGGCCGGCCTGCGTCGCGCCCGGCCCGTCGCCGTCAGGGCACGTCCGCCTTCGCCGCCGCCGACCACGGCGAGGCGCCGGCCGTGCCGGTCGCCTGTACCCGGTAGTAGCACGTGCCGCCCGCCGGCGGCTGGTCGTCGGTGAACGAGGTCGCGTCGCCGGGCACGTCGAACGAGGTCACGTCTGCCGTGAAGCCCTCGTCGGTGGCGCGCTGCACCACGAAGCCGGTGGCGAGCGGGGGGAAGACGGAGGCTCGCCAGTGCACCGCGACGCCCTGCCCGTCGGGTGCCGCGCCGATCGCCGTGGGCGCCGCCGGGCTCCCGCTGAGCACCAGCGGCCTGCTGCAGTGGCTCTCCTCGCCGCCCGGCAGGTGGATGCTCCAGGAGTACTCCCACGAGTAGGCGCCCGGGGCGTTCACGACGGTCGCGGGCGCGGCCGTGACCGGGTCGAGCTCGGTGAAGCCGCCCTCCGCGCCGCCGGGGCGCGTCACGTCGTACAGGCGCTCGCTGGACGGCAGCGGGAAAGGCAGCTCGGGCACGACCGGTCTGAGCGCGACCAGGCACCACTCGAGCGGGTCGAGGCGGACCGTGTCCTTCCAGCCCAGCTCCCGCGGGTCTGCGGGGAGGACAGCCCCCTCGCGCCGGCCGCGCGCCACCAGCTGGACCTGCAGGCCGCTGAAGCCGACGCTGTGCTCCTGCGTCCCGTCGTGCGTGATGCGCCAGAGCTGCGTGCCGTCGCCGAGGCTGGGGGCGGCGGCCTCGACGGCGACGTCTGCGTACTCCGTGGCGGGGTCGATCGCGGAGTAGGGGATCGCCGTGCGCGCGCCCTGCGCCGAGAGGGGGGCGTCGACCCCGAGCGTGGGCGTCTTGCGACCGTACTCGGGGTCGAACAGCTCGCTGATCATCTTGCCCTGCACCGGCAGCGTGAGCGGGTAGCGCCGGCCGAGGGGCGTGAAGGTGAGTGTGCCGCTGGTGTCTTCGGAGCCGGCGCCGCTTGTGGCCTCCTGCCCGAACACGCCGGCGTACTCGGCCGAGGGCACGAGTGCGGGGTCCTGCGCCGCGGCGTAGGCCGCGGGGAGGGCCTCGCGGAGCCGCTCCACGTCGAACGGGGCGGCGGCCGGGCCGTCGACCTGGAACTGCATGACGGTGCGCGTGTTGGGGCCGTAGCCGGGCAGGGTCGTCGCGGCGCCGCCGATGAGCCTGAGGTCCTGGCCGCCGGTGTAGTAGTCCCAGCGCGTGTCGCCGATGGGCGAGGGCGCCGGGGCGTCGTTGTAGAGGATGAGCTTGGAGCCCGCGGGGACCTGCGAGAAGTCGACCACCACGTCGGCACGTTCCCCCGGGCTGAGCCACAGCGTCCTCGTCGTGATGTCGATGGTCACGACCTCGCGCGTGACGCCGCGGCCCATGCCGCCGCCCATGGGACCGATCACGGGCTTGGTCACCTGGTAGTACCCGACGGGCGTGGTCGGCAGCGTCACCGCCTGGGGCAGGAGCCCGCCGTCGTCGCCGATCTGGATCATGTCGGGGCCCGCGGAGTGAGGCTCGGGCACGCCGCCGTCGCGTCCGTCGGTCGGCCACCCGACCGGCCAGCCGCCGCCGATGGGCGGGGCGGCGGGGATCATGGCGACGTCGCCGGACGCCGTCTGCAGCGAGGGTCGCCCGCCGGGCCCTGTCTCGGTGACGTCGTTCGACTGCGCGTAGTACAGCTGCAGGTTCAGGGAGCGGTCGGGGCACGAGTTGAGGATGCGCAGGCGGTAGGCCTTGCGCTGCACCTGCACGTAGGGGTAGGCCGTGCCGTTCACGAGCATGGTGTCCAAGAACGCGCCGGGCACGGCGGAGACGTCGGGCGTCCCCGGGTTGAGCTTGGGCTCGTTCGCGGTGAGCCTGAACAGGGGGTTGGCGACCGGGCCGTGCACCGTGTCCTCGTAGCCCTTCCAGAACCACGGGAGGTAGTCCCAGCGGCCCATGGCGTTGAGGTCCTTCTTGTCGGCCTGGTTCTGGTTGGGCATGTACACGTGCGGGTACCAGAGCGCGCCGAGGCCGCCCCACGCGGGCGTGTCCCACGTCGGGTCCTGGGTGACGAGCTGGCCGGGGCCGGGGACGAAGGTCTTGTCCTCGATGACCAGCGGCAGCTCCGCGGCCGGCACGGTGCCGGGGGCCACGGCACGGTCGATGGCCCGGCTCGCGGCGGGCTTGGCGAGGTTGCCGGCGACGAGCTCGTCGTCCACCTCGTCGCCGATGAAGTACGGCGCCGCCTCGCCGGCGTACACGCCGAGGCGCGTGATGCCGTAGGTGTCGTCGCGCAGGTACAGGAACCGGGCGCTCTGCGCGTTGGTGAAGTAGAGAGTGGTGGCGCCGGGCCCCGGGTCGTTGGTGGCGCCCGGCGTGCCTTCGGCGACCGGCCGGCCCTCGGCGTCGAACCACATGTCGGGGACGGGCACGAGCCCGGGGCCGGAGGCGTAGGGCGAGCGTTCGCCGGAGGGGCTGACCCACTGGTAGGGCGACCCGCCGCTGATCCACGGCGTGAGCCCGCCCTGGAGGTGCAGCGAGGCCCGGTTCTGCGGGTAGGGCGTCGTGCCGTCGGGGCCGGGGCCCGCGCCGGTGACGGTGACGTCGACCGGCAGGAACAGCTTGCCGGCCTTGCCCGCCGGCAGCTGGTTCACGAACTTGACGCGCACCGGGCGTCCCTTGCGCGCGCGGATCAGCGGCCCCAGGTAGTGGATCCCCGCCGGCACCACCGTGTTGCGGCCGGCGGCGTCGGTCCCCCGGTTGAGTTGCACGTACCCGCGCAGCCGCGTCCTGGGGAGGTCGCTGTGCATCCGCTCGGTGAACTCGCGCACGGCTATCTCGTAGTAGTCCGAGCCGGGGTACGTGACCGTGTCGGGCACCGCCACCGGGATGAACTGGCCGAGGCCGTTGGCGGTGCCGGCGCCCACGCCGGGGAGCGCGTCGACGAACTTGCGCAGCGGCGGGCTGGTGGCCCAGTTGGGCACGCCGCCGAAGTAGTCGGGGGTGCCGCCCGGGACGAGCTCGAGCGCGGGCGG
>CAIXSE010000769.1 GCA_903921965.1 uncultured Thermoleophilia bacterium
CTCGTCGTAGACCCCGCGCGGGCCGATGGGGTTCACGTTGCCCCAGTAGGACTCCCTCTGAGGGTGCTCCAGCGGGTCTCCGTAGACCTCGCTGGTCGACGCCAGCAGGAAGCGCGCCCGTTTGGACCTGGCGAGCCCCAGGCAGTGGTGGGTGCCGTAGGAACCGACCTTGAGCGTGTGCAGCGGCAGGCGCAGGTAGTCGATGGGGCTGGCCGGACTGGCCAGGTGGAAGACGAAGTCGACGCCGCCGTCCACCAGTACCGTCTCCTCGGCCACGTCGACGTTGCGGAACTCGAAGGCGGCGTCCCTGAGGTGCTCGACGTTGCCCAGCGTACCGGTGTCGAGGTTGTCGAGGCAGACCACGCGGTGCCCGCGGCTCAGGAGGCGCTCGCAGAGGTGGGAGCCGAGGAACCCGGCGCCGCCGGTGACGACCGAGGTCGTCACGCGCTCGCCTCCGGGGCCGGGTGACGGGGGTCCGTCGCCGCCGCGGCGACGCCGGGGACGGCGAGGTCCGTCGCCGCGCCCGCCGGCGCGTCCTCGGGGTGCGCGTGGCAGATGCCGTTCAGCGTGATGTTCTTGAGGCTGCAGTCGGTGATGCGCTGCCGCTGTACGAGTGCGAGGACCTCCGCCCACTGCTCGTCGGTCAGCAGGCGGAAGCGCGTGAGGCGGTTCCTGAGCACGCACGTGCGCAGCAGCAGCTCGCACGACCAGCGCGGGATGTGCTCCCAGATGCGGCCGTCGTAGCCGGGGATCCGCTGCACGACCGCCCACGAGCGGTCCAGGAACTCCCTGCTCACCAGGTGGTCGGTCTTGCCCACGTCGATGACGTAGAACGTCGTCTGGGGGAAGAAGAACGCCTTCGAGGTGAAGGCGGAGAGGTCGAATCCGTGCTCGGCCAGGGCGTCGTACGAGACGGCGTCGAGGTAGTAGAAGTCCGCCTCGTCCACCTCGATGGCGAGGACGGGGGCGGAGAACAGCACGTCGTTTGCCGACTTGCAGAGCCGGCGGATGCCGGCCGCCTTGCAGTGGTCGAAGAGCAGGTTGTCGAGGTCGGCCGTGCCGATGGAGTGCCCGCGGTTCAGCGGCGAGTCGAGGAGCACGCAGCCCGGCACGTGGCGGCGCCAGAGCGCGGCGTTGGCGGCGGCGAGCCGGCCCGGCTCTTCGCCGCCGTAGTTCGTCGCCACGACGACGCCGGTGCAGCGCTGCAGCACCGGCAGGTTGTGGCGGATGTTCCGCTCCAGGACCTCGAGGTCGCCGGGCGCCGCCACGTAGCCCGTCGTGCCGTAGACGCAGCCGGAGATGACCTCGCGGAACCTCACGCCGTGCTCCCGGCAGACGTCCGGCTCGTCGCGCCCCGCCCTCTGCGAGGGGGCCGGGCGCGACGAGCCGTCCTGCGGGCCGGGCTCAGCCGACCCCGCCGACCGGACCGGCCTCGCCGAGGATGCCGGCCCCGCCGTCCTGGCCGGCCTCGCCGATGGTGAGGTCGCCGCCTCCCACGAGGCCGGCGGCGGTCTCGTCCGCCAGCTCTTCGGTCACGTACTCGAGATCCTGTTCGGAGAGCTCCTCGGCGTCCGCGCCGGGGTTCTGCTTGTCGGTCATGGCCTTCCTCCCTGGGAGTCGCCTTCGTGCCGCGATGCTAGCAGCCCCAGATGTGCTGCCACCAGTAGGGCTGGCCGGCCGGCTGCCAGTCGGCCACCACGGCGAGCTCGTCGTCCGAGAGCTGCCAGGTCGTGGCGCGCGCCTTGTACCTCGTGAGGTCGCCCACCGTGACGTCGAAGCCGGCGCCGGCGGCGAGGGCGGCGGCCTCCGGCGCCGAGGCCGTGCGCAACCGGGCCTGAAGCCGCGTGTCGGTGCTCGCCAGCTTCAGGAACGCGTTGACCTGCGCGGAGGACACGAGCGTCAGGCCCCCTGGTCCGGTCCGTCCGGACGCGGGCGCGCCTGCGCGAAGAGCCAGTCGGCGACGGCGGGCGAGTAGTAGGCGACGTCCCACACGTCGTGGCCGAAACCGGCCAGCTCCGTGTAGCGCACCGGAGCGCCGAGCTTCTGCAGCGAGCGCATGATGTTGCGCGCGTC
>CAIXSE010000770.1 GCA_903921965.1 uncultured Thermoleophilia bacterium
ATGTCCCCGGGGCCGGCGACGAGCACCTCGCCGTCGTCGTCGGTGATCTCCACCTCGCCCTCGATGATGTAGGCGATCTCGTGGTAGGCGCGCTCGAAGTGCCGGCTCTGCCGGTCCCGCTGCCAGAGCCCGAAGCTGAACTTGTCGTCCACCGAGTGCGCCGCCGTGAACTCCCTGCCGGGAGGCTCCTGCTCGTGCGACGAGCGCATGGCCTCCTCCCAGACCACGTCCTGCGGCTTGATCACGCGGATCTTGGTAGAGCGGGCTGACGCCATGTGACCCCTCCAGATGCGACGAAGCCGTGCGCTCATGAGAGTACAGCCCCGGCGCGGCGCTGTCGCGTGAGGCGCCCGGGCGCCGGGGTGTCGCGAGGCCGGGTACGCACCGGGAGGCGCTGCGGCTCGTCGTCAGGCCGCCCGCTCCACGATGTGGATGTCGATGACCTCCTCGATCTCCGCCAGCCGCTCGTCGGTCATCCCGCGGATGAGCTCGGGGTGCTCGTCGCGGCAGTGGGCCAGCACGCGCTCGATCACCGTGCGCCGGTGCTTGCCGGTGGCGACGAAGTCGCAGTGCGTGAAGCCGAGCTGCCTGCACGTGACGGTGTACATGGCCCCCCCTTTCACACGCGGACCCCCCAGTTCTGTTGTCCGCCCCACGGGGCGTCGCCAAACGCGCGCGGCGATGGGGCCGGGGCGGCCGTCCGGCGGCCGGCCCGCCGGGCGCGGCCCGGGCGTCGCAGGAGTCCCTCCCGGTCGCCCGCGGCATCGCGATGTAGGCTGTGGCGGCAAGCTCGGGTCCGTGAGGAGGTCGTGATGGAGGGTCTCGCCGACAAGGTCGTCCTGGTCACGGGCGGGTCGTCGGGGATCGGCGAGGCCTGCGCGCGGCGCCTCGCCGTGGAAGGCTGCGCCGTCATGGTGGCCGGCAGGGACGAGGCCCGCACCAGAGGTGTGGCCGAGGGTCTGCTGCCGGCCGGCCGGCACGACTGGGTGACGGGCGACGTGCGCGATGTGGGCGACTGCCGCGCGCTCGTCACGGCCACCATCGAACGCTTCGGCCGGCTCGACGTCCTCGTGCACTGCGCCGGCGTGTGGGACGAGCGCCCGACGCTCGACGTCACCGAGGACGACTGGGACGAGGTCGTCGGTACGTGCCTCAAGGGCGCGTTCGTCACGATGCAGGCGGCGCTCACGCCGATGATCGAGGCCGGCGGCGGCGTGATCGTCGCCATCGCCAGCGACTCGGGGCACCACGGCGAGCCCGGCGCCGCGGCCTACGGGGCCGCCAAGGCCGGGCTCGTCAGCGTGGTGCGCACGCTGGCGCACGACCACGGCCCGCAAGGCGTGCGCGTCTGCGCCGTCTCGCCCGGCATCATCGCGACGCCGATGCTCGAGCGGGCCGTCGCGGCGGCCGCGGACCCCGAGGCGTACGCCGGCTGGCAGGCCGACGGCTACCCGCTCGGCAGGGTGGGCCGCCCCGAGGAGGTCGCCGCCGTGGTCGCCTTCGTGGCCAGCGACGAGGCGAGCTTCGTCACCGGCGACTCGTGGCTCGTCGACGGCGGGTTCTGCGCCTGATCCGCGGGCGGGGGTCGCCGGCGCCTCGCGCCGCTCTGCTACGCTGCAGCGGTCGACACCGACCCGGAGCCGTGACTTCGTGGACGATCCGCCTGCACCGCGTTCCGCCCCGCCGGCCGCCGAGGAGCGGGCCGCCGCGCGCGCGGAGCGCCGCCGGGTGCTGCGCCGCCGGCGCCTCGTCGCGCTCGGCGTGCTGGCGGCG
>CAIXSE010000771.1 GCA_903921965.1 uncultured Thermoleophilia bacterium
TCGCGCACCGCCGCGACCGCCTCTTCCCCGTTGCGCGCCGTGCCTGCGACCCTCAGGACGGGGTCTGAGGACACGGCGTGCGACAGGAACTCGCGGGCGACCGCGGAGTCGTCGACGACGAGGACACTGATCACCTGCGCATCACCCCTCCACCAACCTGGCGAGCGTGTCGAGCAGGTTGCCCTGGTCGAAGCTGCTCTTGACGATGTACGCGCTGGCGCCGGCATCGACGCCTCGCTCCCTGTCTTCTCGTGAGGCCAGCGAGGTCACCAGCACGACGGGCAGCTCCTTGAGCCTCTCGTCCGCCCTGATCGCCTCGGTCAGGCTGAACCCGTTCATGCGCGGCATGTCCACGTCCGAGACGACGGCGTCGACGGCGTCGGTCTTGAGGCGGGAGAACGCATCCGCACCGTCGACCGTGGTGACGACCTCGTAGCCGGCTGCCTCGAGGATGTTCTTGAGAAGCATACGCGATGTGATGGATTCCTCGGCCACGAGGACCGTCCGCTTCACGGCCTCCCGGGCGGCGGCCGGACGGACCGCGCGCCCACTGACCCGCAGCGCCGACCTGACGAGGTCCGACGCGTCGAGCACGGGGACGATCCGGCCGGAGCCGAGGATCGTGGCCGCGGCCACGTTGCGCACGCGGCGCAGCGGCGGCCGCAGGCTCTTGATGATGACCTCCTGCTCGCCGCCGACGTCGTCGACGGCGCAGCCGAACCTGCCGGCGCCGGCGGTGACGACGAGCACCGGCGTCGCGCCCGACGGCGGAGCCTCGGCGGGCAGCTCGAGGATGTCGGCGAGGGCGCGCAGGGGGACCGTGTCCCCGTCGATCCCGAGGACCGGCCTGTTCTGCACGGTCGGCGCCTCGCCGGGGTCGGCGCGCAGCACGCGCTCCACGGCTCCGGCGGGGATGACGAACTGCTGCCCGGCAGCCGACACGAGCACCCCGCGGAAGGTCGCCAGCGTCAGCGGGACGGTCAGGCGGAACACCGTCCCCTGCCCGGGCGTGGACTCGAGGACGACCCGGCCTCCGAGCTTGTCGAGCTTCTCGCGGACGATCGCCAGCCCGAGCCCGCGGCCCGAGAGGTCGGTGATCACCGCGCGGGTGGAGACGCCCGACTGGAAGGCGAGCGCGAGGAGCTCGTCCGCGGGCCGCGACGGGTCCGCGGCGGCAGCGCCCCTGCCCGAGGCGGCCTGCACCAGCGCGTCCACGTCCACGCCGGCGCCGTCGTCGGCGACGACGACCTCGACGGTGCTCCCCTCGCCGCGATGGACGTCGACTCGGATGGAGCCGCGAACCGGCTTGGCGCGCGCGGCGCGCTCCTCCGGCCCTTCGATCCCGTGGTCCACCGCGTTCCGCACGAGGTGCGTGAACACGACGCGCAGCTCTTCGAGGATACGGCGGTCGACCTCGATCGCCTCGCCGCTGAGAGAGAGGTCCACCTCCTTGCCCTGGTCGCGCGCGAGGTCGCGGGCGGCCTTGGGCAGCGCCTCGAGGACGGTGGCGAACGGCAGCATGAGCAGCTTCTTGACGTCTTCGACGAGCCCTTGCACCAGGAGGTGCGACGACGACAGGTTGCGCTCCGCCGTCCTAGCCAGATCGGCCACGAGCGCGTCGAGCTCGTGGAGCTGGTCGCCGAGCGTCTCGGTGAACTCCCGCAGCCGCGTGACCTGCGGATCCTCACGGCGGCGCTCGCCCCCCCCGGCCCCCTTCTTCTCTTCGCGACGGCGGAGCTCGCGCAGCACCGGGAGCAGCATCGCCCAGCGTTTGTCCCACTCGGCCGTCAGGTCGCCGACCGCCCGCACCTGCTCGAGCGTGCGCCCCGCCATCAGCTTCAGCGTGAGCAATTCCTCAGACTCGGCCAGGAGCTGCTCGAGCTTCGCGCTCGAGATGCGCACCGTGTCCTGAGGAGCCGGCGGCCGCTGCGACTGAGCCGGCGGCCGCTGCGAGGGCGCCGCCGGAGCCGGCTCCGCCGCGGCCGGGCGCTCGGGCGGCGACTCCGCCGCGGCGGGTCCCGGCA
>CAIXSE010000772.1 GCA_903921965.1 uncultured Thermoleophilia bacterium
CGCGAACGAGCGGCGTGAGGCCGGCACGTGACTCAGGTAGTCGAAGAAGAACCGGGCCTCGTCGGCGGCGGACACCTTGGAGTCGATCCACGAGGTCCCCGGCTGGAAGTCCTGCATGTCCGCGAGCTTCGCGACCTTCCGGAGGGCGGAGACGCCGCCGACGGCGCCCTCGATGGCGAACGCGCTGGCGTTGTCGGACTCCTCGATCATCTTGGTCGCCGTCCCGTCGAGGGCGGCGGCGTGCGGGTACTTGCGCAGGTAGGCGACGAGCAGCATCGCCTTCACGAGGCTGGCGCCGGTGAAGCGCACGTGCTCGCTCCAGCCGTGCAGCTCGCCGCGGCTGTCGACGACGGCCACGCCGACCTTGGAGTCGCGGTGCGAGGCCCACGCGATGGCCTTCTTGACCGCCCCGGCGGAGGGGAACGCCGGCGGCAGCGCCTTGAGGACGGTCAGACGCGACGCCGTGGACGTGGCCTCCTCCGACCCCTGCGCGTCCTGCACGTGCACGACGTACGAGTACGTGCCGACCGGGATGCGCACCGTGAACGTCGCCGAGTGGACGGCGCCGGCAGAGACCGCCGCGCCCAGGCCCTGGGTCCGTACGGCGGCGCCGTCGCCGTCCAGGATCCGCAGCTTCGCCGACCAGGCGCGCTGCTGCGGGTCGTCGATGCGATAGCGCAGCCGCGCCGTCTCGCCGCGGTGGACCTTGACGGCGCCGAGCGTGACGACGGCCACCGGGTCGGACGACGGCGAAGGCGCGAGAGAGGCGGCGGCGAGCGCGCCGCCGCTGCCGTCCGGCGCGGAGGCGCCGGCGCTCGCGCCGGCCCCGGCCCCGCGGCCGCCGGCCAGCAGGAAGGCCCCGAGCGCGGCCGCGCACACGAGGACGACGGCGGCCACGAGGAGGACGATGCGCCGGCGGTGCCTGCGGCGCCGGCGCCACTCCGCCTCGTACACCGTCCGTCCTGCTGGGGTCATCGCGTCTGCCTCACGCCCCTATCGTACCGTCCGGCCCCGTACGCGGCGAGGGGGCCGGCACTCCCGTGCCGGCCCCCTCGTCGACGACTCCACCGCGGCGGACCTCAGTCGTCGGCCGCGGACGTCTGCTTGCGGAGCGGGTCGATGGTGTCGGCGTACTTGAGCGCCCACGTGAGCTCGTCGCGCATGGACTTGCCGTCGGCCGTCTTGACGTCGTCGTCGCCGAGCACCGCGAGAGCCTCCTGGACGGAGGCGCGCAGCTCGCGGGCCTGCTGCCAGAGCGTCAGGCGCGCCTGGACGTCGTGCAGGCGCTCGTGGTCGAGGTGGAACTGCTCCTCGGCCGCCTCGCGCCGCGCGATCTCGAGCAGGTACTCCTCGCCCTTGCGCTGGGCGTCGAGATCGCGCACCGGCTCCGGCCGCGGCCGCACGATGAGGTACGTGATGAGGGCCGCGAGGATGACCTCGATGATGATCGTGAACGGGCCCGCGACGAGCCGCATGGCTTCGGCGCTCGCCATGCCGGCCAGCAGGGCGACCAGCACGAGGACCGCGTCCATGACGAACACGCTGACGATGAAGATCGCGGCGTAGCCGAACCACTTAGCCATTACGGCACCCTTCTCCCGAACGCTTTCCCGCGCCCCTCCGGCGGGCAGGTTCGGGCATTCTACCAGTACCGGCGGGGGTAAACGCCCGCTGAGCGGCACGACATGACTGCCTCCTTCGCGGGTCCGAGCAACTGTCCACCCCCTGGGACTTGCTTCGATCCGCCCTGATGCGCAGGATGCAGGGGTCCAGCCGACGCCGAACGAAGAGTTGGCCATGACCTTCGAACCACGCTTCTCGATCACGAACTCCATCACCAACGCGATAGGCCGCATCGACGAAGCGAAGGGCTTCCTTGCTGCCGCACGCCTGTCGGCGGATTGGGTGGCGCAGATGCAGCATCGGGCCTTCGTCAGTGAAGCGTTCCACACCACGCACATCGAGGGCGCGCGGCTCTCCCTCGAGCAGGCAGAGAGGCTTCTCGCGGGCGAGCCAGTCGCCGATGCGCCACGAGATGATTCGCTTGAGCTGCTCAACTACCGCGATGCCTTCGACCTCGTCTCCGTGTACCTGGAGAGCGGCGAACCGATCAGCGAGGCGCTGATCCGTGAGATCCAGAAGCGACTCGTGCTGGGCGTTCGCGGCGATTCCGCCGCTCCGGGCCAGTACCGCAGGGTGCAGAACTACGTTGTGAACTCGTCCAGCGGGGAGACGGTGTACACACCGCCGCCGTCCTTCGAGGTACCTCGCCTCATGGCCGAGCTCGTAGACTGGCTTCGGACGCCGCAGGGAGTCCACCCCGTCCTGGTGGCGGGCCTCGCGCAGATCGAACTCGTGCGTGTCCACCCGTTCCTCGACGGAAACGGCCGCACCGGCCGCTTGCTGTCCACGCTGTGTCTCTATCGGAGTGGCTACGACTTTAAGCGCCTCTTCACGATCAGCGAGTACTACGACCGCGACCGTCCCACCTACTACTCCGCCATCCGCTCCGGCAACGAAGAAGGTGCCGATCTCACCCGATGGCTCGAGTACTTCGCGACCGGGTTGTCGTCGCAGATGCGGCAGACGACGAATCGAGCACAAGCCGTCCTGCGCTGCCAGAGCGCCGTGGCACGACTTGGGTTGAACTCACGCCAGGCAAAGGCGCTGCTCCACGCGCTCGAGGTCGGGAGCCTGACGCTGTCGAGCTATCAGCAGCTTTGCCCGGGCGTGTCGCGCCGAACGCTTCAGCGTGACCTCTCCGACCTGGTCGCCAAGGGCGTGCTGAGCGCCGAGGGTGAGGCCAACCGTCGACTTTACACTCCCGGGCCGGCCGGCCTGTGACAAGGCAGTGTCACAACTAGTGACATAGTGGTGACAGGAGCCGCGCCACTCCGGCGCGGCCTCGCGGGCTGTCCATGCCGCCACGTCAGGCCGCGCGAGGCGGCCGAGGATCCGGCGAGCACCACCGGTCACGAGTGGAGCAAAGAGACTGGCGGAGCGACATGGGAGTCGAACCCACCCAGGACAGGATCACTGCCCCGCAGACGGTTTTGAAGACCGCGGCAGTCACCGGACCACGAGCCGCTCCGCAGCCCGCATCTTGCCACGTGAGCGGCCGCAGGTCACGCCGTGCTCAAGCCGGAGCCCCTGCGGGACGATACCGGAGGCACACACCCCCGGGAGTCTGATGTCGGAGACCATCACACCTGGAGGGACCGCGGGGCACACGGGCGGCCCGTCCAGCGATGAAGCGTCGCGCGCCGAGCAAGCAAGCCTGCGCGCGGAGAACGAGCGACTGCGCGCCTCTCTCGCCGAGCGCGACGCGGCACTCGACGAGCTCGTCCTCCTCCTCGACACCAGCAGTCGCATCGCCGCCAGCATCGAGTACGACGAGGTGCTGGCCGAGGTCGCACGCATCGCCGGCGAGGCGCTGGGCAGCGAAGAGTGCATCATCTGGGAGTACGCGCAGCGGACGCAGCGGGCGGAGTTCTGCTGCCTCTGGGAGCGGGACCCGCACCCGGGCGTGGCCGAGAGCCTCGTCGGCGCGTTCTGGGACATACGTACGCACACCGGCGGGCTGGACGGCCTGCACGCAGCGCAGGTGGTCCAGCAGTGCCGTTCCGATCCCGACCTCGACCCGTTCGACGCCGAGGACATGGACCGGTGGGGCGAGAAGACCTGGCTCACGGTGCCGCTGGTCGTGGGCCCCGAGCTCATCGGCGTGCTGATCCTGATCGAGTCAAAGGCGGAGCGTGAGTTC
>CAIXSE010000773.1 GCA_903921965.1 uncultured Thermoleophilia bacterium
CGACAACACCACCATCGCCTCGGCCTCGAAGTACGCCACCATCTTCATCGCCTTCGTCGACGGCGCCTCGCCGTTCGGGGCGGCGCTCATCGTGATGATCCCGTTCGCGTTCACGGGGGTCATCTCGATGCACGCCGCCTATTACGCCGCCGTGGCCGTCGGGCTCGTCGAGCTGTTCTTCCTCGGCGTCTTCCTCGGGGCCGTCTCGCGCGAGCGCCTCTGGCTCTCGGGCCTGCGCCTCGCGTTCGCGGGCGTCATCGCGCTGGCCGTCAGCCTGCTCCTCGGCGGAGGCGTGGGGTGACCGCCCGGCGCGACGGCGCGGGGGCGGAGGGGCGCCCGGGCGCAGCTGGGCAGGCGCCCGGGCACCCGCTGCTCGCCGGCCTCAACGACGAGCAGCGGGCAGCCGTAACGCACGTGGAAGGCCCGCTGCTGATCCTCGCCGGCGCGGGCTCGGGCAAGACGCGCGTGCTCACGCACCGCGTGGCGTACCTCATCCAGGTGCACGGCGCGCGTCCCGACGAGATCCTCGCCATCACCTTCACCAACAAGGCCGCCGGCGAGATGAAGGAGCGCATCGAGGGCCTCGTGGGCCCCATCGCGCGGACCATGTGGATCAGCACCTTCCACAGCATGTGCGCGCGGCTCCTGCGCCGCGAGGCCCCGCGCCTCGGCTTCAAGAGCACCTTCACGATCCACGACGAGGACGACCGCCGCCGGCTCATCAAGCGCTGTCTGGAGGAGCTCGACCTCGACCCCAAGCGCTTCACGCCCGAGTCCATCTCGCGCCAGATCAGCGACGCCAAGAACCAGCTGCAGGGGCCGGGCCAGATGCGGGAGCGCATCGGCGGGGGGGTCACGCAGGCGCCCGCCGACGTCTACGAGCTCTACGAGCGGCGGCACGCCGAGATGAACGCCATGGACTTCGACGACCTGCTCGTGAAGACCGTGCAGCTGCTCGAGGGCTACCCGGACCGGCTGGCGCACTACCAGCGCGCCTTCCGCTACGTGCTCATCGACGAGTACCAGGACACCAACCACGCCCAGTACCGCCTCGCCAACCTGCTCGCCGGCGGGCACCGCAACCTCGCCGTGGTGGGCGACGACGACCAGAGCATCTACTCGTGGCGCGGCGCCGACATCCGCAACATCCTCGAGTTCGAGCGCGACTACCCCGAGGCCGAGGTCATCCGCCTCGAGCAGAACTACCGCAGCACGCAGGCCATCCTCGACGCCGCCAACGCCGTGGTCACCCACAACCGCCGGCGCAAGGGCAAGAACCTGTGGACGCCGCGGGGCAAGGGCGCGCTCGTCCAGGTCGTGGAGGTCAACGACGAGCGCGCCGAGGCACAGTTCGTGGCCAGCGAGGTGCAGAAGCTGCTCGAGGGCGAGGCCGGCGCCGACAGGCTCTACCGGCCGGACGAGATCGCCGTGCTGTACCGCACCAACGCCCAGTCGCGCGTGCTCGAGGAGCAGTTCGGGCGGTACGCCATCGCCTACCAGGTCATCGGCGGCCCGCGGTTCTACGAACGCGCCGAGATCCGCGACGCGGTCGCCTACCTCACGGTGCTCACCAACCCCGACGACACCACGCGGCTGCTGCGCATCGTCAACGCGCCCAAGCGCGGCATCGGCCAGACCAGCATCCAGCGTCTCCAAGCCCACGCGGCCGGCATGGGGCAGAGCCTGTGGGAGGCCATGCAGGAGTTCGACGACGTGCCTGGCCTCTCGGGCGGGGCCCTCAAGGGCCTCGAGGCCTTCGTCAAGGTCGTCCGCGGCCTGCAGGCGGGGATGAGCGGCCGCCCGGTCGCCGAGGTCGCGCGCAGCGTGCTCGAGGAGAGCGGCTACGAGGCCTTCCTCAAGTCGCAGCGCACGCTCGAGGCCGAGGGCCGCCTGGAGAACCTCGAAGAACTGGTCGGCGTGGCCGCCGAGTACGACAAGCGCGCCGACGAGCCCAGCCTGGACGGCTTCCTGCAGGAGATCAGCCTGTACGCCGACACCGACAACCTCGCCGACAAGTCACTCATGCTCACGCTCATGACGCTGCACAACGCCAAGGGCCTCGAGTTCCCGGTGGTGTTCATCGCGGGGATGGAGGAAGGGGTCTTCCCGCATCAGCGCTCGCTCGACGAGTCGAACGTCGAGGAAGAGCGCAGGCTGGCGTACGTGGGCATCACGCGGGCGATGGACCGGCTCTACCTGGTGCACGCGCGGGCGCGCATGCTCTGGGGCTCGTCGCAGTACAACATCCCCTCGCGCTTCCTCGGTGAGATACCGGCGGGCTTGTACGAGAAACAGGTGATCGGCGGCCGCCCGGCGTCGTGGAGCGGCGGGGGCGGCTGGTCGTCGCGCGACGACGAGGGCTGGGGCGGCGGCGGGCGCAGTGACTGGGGCGGCGGCCGGCAGCGGGACGACGACCTCGAGGGGTTCGGCACGGGGCGCCGCATCACCGGCCTCGAGAAGCCGCAGAAGAAGGACCTCGGCGAGGAGGTCGTGGAGAAGTACTTCTCGGCCGGCGAGCGCGTGCTGCACGCCACCCTGGGCGAGGGCACCGTGCTCGCCGTGGAAGGCGGGGGCATCGTGCTCGTGCGTTTCGAGAACGACGGCTCCGAGCGCCGGCTCATGGCGAGCGTGGCGCCGCTCAAGAAGCTGCGCGGCTAGGGCCGGCCCGCCGGCCGGCCCGGGTCACGGCCCGGTGCCGCTCTGGACCAGGCGCCAGCTGCCGTCGGACATCCGCACGACGCTCTCGAACAGCTCGTGCGCCCCCGCCTCGCCCCACGGGCTCGCCCCCGATGCGGGGTCGATCCAGATCTCGGCGGCGAACTCGACGGTGGCGCCGTCGGGCGGCGCGGCCGCCGTGGAACCGGGCACGAGGCGGACGAACCGGGCGCCGGCGACGTCGTCGCCGGTCCACAGCTGCAGCGGGGCGCCGGGGGCGACGAGGGACCGCCGCGCTTCCGCGAGGCGCCCGGCGCCCACGAGGCCCCAGAACTCCCGCACGACGGCGACGGCGCCTTCGGGCGGCGCTCCTTCGGTCACGAGCGGAGACGGGACCGGGGTGGGGCTCGGCGACCCCGCGGGCGACGTCGCCGCGGCCTGCCCGCCGCAGGCGCCCACCAGGATGGCCGTCGCGCAGGCGAGCGCGGCGGCCGCCAGTGCCCCGGCGACGAGCGACGCCGTGGCCCGCGGCGCCGCGACCTGCGCCGGTCGAGCACTCATCAGTCTCCGCATGCCTGCCCCCTTCTCCGCGCTTCCCGGACGGCTCTCAGGGGACCACGGCTTGGGGCTCCTGTACAGGGTGACAATGCCGCCTGCGGTAGAGTCCGCCTAAGTGTCAACCCCGGCAAGGAAGGTCCCCATGGCCGTGCACGTCTCCCGTGACGACGCCGTCGCCGTCGTCACCGTCGACCGTCCCGAGGCGCTGAACGCGCTCAACAGCGAGACCATCGGCCTGCTGCGCGCCGCCGTCGAGGAGCTCAGCGCCGACGCGGCGGTGCGCGCGGTCGTCCTCACGGGGGGCGGGGAGTCGTCCTTCGTCGCCGGCGCCGACATCGTGGAGATGAGCGCGCTGACCGCCGAGGAGGCGCGGCGGTTCTCGGCCCGGGGGCAGGCGCTCATGGACGCGATCGAGGCGGCGCCCCAGCCGTGGATCGCCGCCGTCAACGGCTACGCCCTCGGCGGCGGCTGCGAGCTGGCGCTGGCCTGCGACGTGCGGCTGGCCGCCGAGAACGCCAGGTTCGGCCAGCCCGAGATCGGCCTCGCCATCACCCCCGGCTTCGGCGGCACGCAGCGCCTGTCCCGCAACGTCGGCGCCGGGTGGGCGAAGTACCTGGTGCTCAGCGGGCGCATCATCCGCGCCGAGGACGCGCTGCGCATCGGGCTGGTGCAGGCGGTGTTCCCCGCCGACCAGCTGCAGGCCGAGGCGCTCAAGCTGGCGGCGGGCATGGCCGCCAAGAGCGCGCTCGCGATGCGTCACTGCAAGGCCGCGGTCGCGGCCGCCGAGGCGACGGACCCGGCCACCGGCCAGGGCATCGAGCGGTACCTGTTCTCGCTGTGCTTCGCCGGCGCCGACCAGCGCGAGGGCATGGCCGCCTTCCTCGAGAAGCGCCCTCCGGTCTACGAGGGGCACGCCGAGGGCTGAGCGCGCGGCGGGTGGCGGACGCCGCGCGGCGCCCCGCCGTCAGCCGCCGACGCGCGCCAGGAGCCGCGCCAGGACCTCGGTCACGCCCGGTGTTGCGCGTACCAGCACGTCGGCCTCGTCAACGACGCTGCACGGCGTCTCGGCGGTCACGGCCGCCACGGCGCAGCCCGTGCGCCGCGCGTCTTGTCCGACCCAGCCGTGGACCGCCCGGAAGGCGGTCACGTCGGTGAGGTCGTCGCCGCACATCGCGGCGGTGAGGAAGTCGCCGGCCTCGAGCAGCCGGTGCACCGCGGTGCCCTTGGAGAACGGGACGGGGGGCCGGATCTCGAAGGCGAAGTGCCCGGTGCCGATCGCCAGGCCGCGGGCGCGCGCCGGCTCGACCACCCGCTGCAGGATGACGTGGCGGGTGGCGTCGGCGTCCGGCGCGAGCCGGTAGTGCACGGCCAGCACCACGCGCTTGTCCTCGAGGACGACGCCCAGCGCCTCG
>CAIXSE010000774.1 GCA_903921965.1 uncultured Thermoleophilia bacterium
CTCAGGTTGAAGTCGAGGGTCTCGATGTCCAGCTTGCCGGCCTCGATCTTGGAGAAGTCGAGGATGTCGTTGATGACGGTGAGGAGCGCCTCGGCGCTGTTCTGCACCGTCGTCGCGTAGTCGCGCTGCTCCTCGTCCAGCCGCGTGTCGAGCAGCAGCGCCGTCATCCCGATGACCCCGTTCATCGGCGTGCGTATCTCGTGGCTCATGTTGGCCAGGAAAGCGCTCTTCGCGCGGTTCGCCGCCTCGGCCTCGAGAGCCAGCTCGTTGGCCCGCCGCGCGGCCTGCTCCAGCTCGCGATTGGCCACCTCGGCCTCGCCCACCGCCAGGCGCAGGGACTCCTCCATCTCGCGGCGCCGCGTGATGTCCCAGCTGATCCCGCTCAGACGCACCGGGTCGCCGCGCTCGTCGCGCGTGACCTGGCCGCGCTCGGCGACGTAGGTGACGCGCCCGTCCCCGTGCAGCACCCTGTACTCCACGTCGTACAGCCGCCCTCCGGCGAAGATCTCCTGCACCCTCTCGGCCACTCGCGAGAGGTCCTCGGGGTGGATGCTGGGGTCGAACGTCGCCCACGTCCCGACGCGCGACTCGGACGGCAGGTCGAGGAGCGCGGCCAGCGTCTCGTCCCAGGTGGTCACGTCGCGGACGATGTCCCAGTCCCAGGCGCCGACCTCGGCGGACCGCAGGACGAAGTCCAGACGCTCCTTGCCCTCGCGCAGCTGCTGCTCCACACGCTTGCGCTCCGTGATGTCGCGTGCGAACTGCACGTCGTAGCCCACGCCGGCGAACTCGATGTACATCGCCGTCACCTCCATGGGCACGAGCTCGCCGTCCTTGCGCCGGTGGCGCGTCTCGAACCGCAGCGCCCCGCTCGCCTTCAGCTCGCGGAGGTGCTCCGGCCAGCGCTCCCGCGGGAACCAGGGGTCGAGGTCGTGGATCGTCATCCCCAGGAACCCGGGGAGGTCGTACCCCAGGGTCTCGCGCGCGGCGCGGTTCGCGTACCTGAGCCGCCCGTCCTCGGTCATCCAGAACACGACCTCACCCGCCTGCTCGATGAGGAACCGCGCGAAGCGCAGCTCCTCCTCGCGCCGCCGCTGTTCGGTCACGTCGCGGAGCACGCCTTCGACGCCCAGCTCGGTCCCGTCGTCGTCGAGCCACAGGTGCATGGTGGACTGCGCCGCGATGACGGTGCCGTCGAGCCTCCGCAGCTCCACGTCGTAGTCCGAGACCGAGCCTTCCTCGCGGACGCGCTCGAGCAGCTTCGCGGCCTCGTTGGGACGGAGGTAGACGGTCTCCGCCATGTCGATCCCGATGGCGTCGTCCGCCGACGCGTAGCCGAACATGCCCGCGAACGACGGGCTCGCGAGGACGAGCTTCCCGTCGGCGCCGGTCCGGAAGAAGACGTTCTGCATGGCCTCGAGGACGGAGCGGTACATGCGCTCCTTCCCGGCGACCGAGAGCGCGTCGAGCCGAAGCCGCTCCCACACGACGTAGCCGCCCACGACGAACAGGGCCAGGAGGAGCGCCACGAACGTGGGCGTCAGCCGGGCGCGGACGATGCGCTCGGTCCACAGCGAGGCCTCCTCGTCGAGACCCAGCACCGCGACGACCTGCCCCGAGGTGAGGTCTCTGACGGGGGAGAACCCGGAGACGAACGTACCCCACTCGTCCGAGTACGGGCCGACGACGACACCGTCGCCGGAGTCGAAGACGCCGGCCAGCTGCGCCGGCGGCTTCGCGTACAGGGTCCCAGGCCCGGCGTGGTCCGGGTCCCCCTCCGGCATGCTGTCGACGGTGAAGCGGACGTCACCCCCGCTCGTCTGCTTCATCAGGTAGGCCGAGCGGATGTCGTGGCTCACTGCGGCCAGGTCCGAGAGCTGCTGGCGCAGGGCGTCGTAGGCCACGGTGCCGGCGTCCGCCGGGGTGGCCGTCAGGCGTGAGGCGAGCATGGGGTCCATCACGCCGGCGACGAGCGCCGCGTGCACCCCCAGCTCCTCCCTCATGGTGGCCTCGGTCTGGTCGCCCACGCGGCCGGCAGCCACGAACCCGACGCTCACGATGAGCACGAGCAGGCCGGCGACGACCACCTGCACGATCTTGTCGGTGCGGTCGACGAAGCGAGGGTACGCGTCGTCGATCAGCGCCCGGTAGTAGACCCACAGCCCGACGAGGAAGGGCGCCGCGACGGCCATGCAGGCCACCTGCACCGGGACGGAGGTCGCGGCGAGGAACGTGTCGTCGTTGACCCAGCGCGCCGGCACCAGCCTCGAGTGGGCCGGGACGAGGAACTGCAGGAGCACGAACGAGGCCATGCTGACGGCGCACACGCGGAGGATGCCGCCGCGAGCGCCGCCGGCGCTCTTCACGCGCCACAGCGCAGCGGCGCCCCAGAGTCCGCCCGGGACGCCGAGCACGTAGCCCGCCGCGGCCGCGAGGCCGCTCCAGCCCGCGACCCCCCCGAGCGCAGCCACTCCCGTCAGCACCAGCGTGACCCACACGCCGACCGCACGGCCCCCGAGCGCCGCCCAGGAGCGCCGTCCGAACTCGACCAGCAGCGCCCCGGCCGCGACCATCAGCAGGGCCTCGACGGCCTCGACGGCGCCGTGGTCGCCGAAGGCGATGCTCACGGCGTCGAGGACGGCGAAGGTGCCGAGCAGCGCGGCCGAGAGCGCCAGCCACTTCCAGGGCAGCGGGGAGTCGACGTTCGCGCTCAGGCTCAGCAACGTCAGGGCCAGCAGCACGAAGCCCAGGCCGTAGACGAAGAGTACGTAGTCGATGTCCGCCGCCAGCACGCTCACCTGCCACGGGTCAAGACCGCCGGGCTCCCCTCCACCCGGCCGTACACGCCCATGTATCGGGTCGTTCGGGACAGGTCTTGAGATGGCGTGACCGGGCGGTCATCCCGGCGCGACGGTGCGGCGCCGGTGCGCACGGGTAGAACACCCGCGACGACCACGAGGAGGCTCCCATGACCACCATCCCCACGGAACTGCACGACCTGCTCGCCGGCGGGCACAACGTCTGGGTCGCCACGACCGGCGCCGACGGCATGCCCAACATCTCGATCAAGGGCAGCGGCGCCCTGCTGGACGACGAGCACCTCTACTTCGCCGACATGTTCGGCCGCAAGACGCGCGACAACCTGCAGCACGACCCGCGCGTCGCGGTCGGGATCCACGACCCCGAGCGCAAGCTCGCGATGCAGGTCAAGGGCACCGCCGAGCTCATCGACCACGGCGACGTCTTCGACAGCGTCAACGAGAAGCTGCGCGCGATCAGCGAGCAGCTGCACCTGCCGCCGATGAAGTACGTGGTCAGGATCACCGTCGAGTCGGTGTGGGACATGAGCCCGGGCCCGCACGCCGGCGAGGAGATCGCGCAGGCCGGCCGGCGCAGCTGAGCCGGCATGGAGACCCATCCGTCCGTGGCCGGGCGCCCGGCGCTCGACCCGGCCTGGTTCGAGGCAATAGCCGTGCGGCGCTCGCGGCGCCGGTACGTGCCGCGACCGCTGCCGCCCGCGGCGCTGGCCGCGCTGCGCGAGCTCGCCGCCCGGTTCCGCCGTGCCCCGGGGGCGCGGATCGAGCTCGTCGAGAGCCCGGACGACCTCTTCACCGGGCTCGGCGAGCGCGTCGGCGGCGCCTACGGCCGCGTCGAGGGCGCCCCTTGGGCGGCGGCGTTCGTCGCGCCCGCCGGCGCCGAGCACGAGGCCGGCTACGTCGGCGAGGCCCTGGTGCTCGAAGCGACGCGCCTGGGTCTCGGCACCTGCTGGGTGGCCGGGATGTTCGACCGCGCGGCGGCCGTCCGGCTCGTGGACCTGGCCGCCGACGAGGACGTCGTCGCGGTCACGCCGCTCGGCCACCCGCTCGAACGCAAGGCGCTCGTGGAGCGCATGATGAGCGCCGCGGTGCGCTCCGCCGCGCGGCGCCAGGTCGAGGACATCGCCCCGGACCTCGCGCGAGGGGGCCGGCAGCCGTGGCCGTCGTGGGCGGTGGGCGCCGTGGAGGCCGCGAGACTGGCGCCCTCGGGCGCGAACCGCCAGCCGTGGCGCTTCCGCCTCGAGAGCAGGGCGCTGGTGCTGTCGGCGGCGCCGGGCGCCTACTGGACGGCGCCCATCGACTGCGGCATCGCCATGCTGCACGCGGAGCTGGGCGCCCTGCACGAGGGCGTGCGCGGCGACTGGGTGCGCCTGGCCGCGCCGGACGTCGCCCGCTTCGAGCCGGCCGGCCGTCGCACGGTCGAACATCCCGGCCACCCAGCAGGTGCCGAGTCCCAGGCGCGTCGCTTCGAGCACCA
>CAIXSE010000775.1 GCA_903921965.1 uncultured Thermoleophilia bacterium
CGCCACGCGGGGCCGCGCGGCCGCACCACCGGCTCGCGGCCCTCGAGCACGCGCCGCGCCCGCGCCCACGTGAGCGACCACGCGACCAGCCGGCGCGCGAGCCGGCGGCGCCACGGCTTCTGGCCGTCGATGCGCAGGAAGACGCCCTTGTACAGCTTCACCCAGAGCTCGGGCACCGTGGCCATGACGACCGGTCGCACCTCGGGGAGGTCGCCGCGCAGGTGCAGCACGCTGCTGTAGTGGATGCAGCAGCCCTTGCTCAGGTACATGAGCTGCATCTGTCGTTCGTACGCGTGCCACGGCTGCAGGATGCTCAGCACCGGGACGCGCTCGATCTTGAGGAGCTGAGGCAGCTCGCGCAGGTTGAGCTCGTAGTTGCCGTGCGTGAGCGCGACGCCCTTGGGCGAGCCGGTCGTGCCGGACGTGTAGATGACGGTCGCCAGGTCGTCCGGCGCGACGGCCTCGCGGCGCCGAGCGACCTCGTCGCCGTGCGCCGGCCACTCCTTCTCGCCGAGCGCGACGAGCTCGTCGAACGTGAACACCGCCGGCCCCGCTTCGCCGGCCGGCGCGTCGCCCGCGCCCTCGCCGGCCGGTCCCCCCGACCCGTTGCGGCAGGCGTCGATGACGACCGCGCCGCGCAGCCCCGGCACCGCCCCGCGGACGAGGGCGAGGTGCGCCGGCTTCTCCACGATCACGACGGCCGGCTCGGCGTGTCGCAGGATGGCTTCGAGGATGTCGTGCGGCGTGTCGGAGGCGCGGGGCACGTCGACGGCGCCCAGGAAGTGGACGGCGAGGCTGCACACCATCCACTCGGGGCGGTTGTCCGAGACGAGGGCGACGAGCTCGCCGGGCCGCAGGCCGAGCGCCCGCGCGAGGCCCAGGGCCAGCGCACCTGCCCGGCGGTCGAGCTCGTCGAAGGTCGCGGACACCCACGCATCGCCGGTCCGCCAGGCGAGCGCCGGGTCGGGACCGTACAGACCCACCCACTGCGCGAACAGCCGCGGGAGTGTGGTCCCCGCCGCCGCGGCCTGCGCTCCTGGCGATGTGCCCCCCACGCGCCCCTTCCACGATCGGCGACCGGTGACGTCGTCCGCGCGCGAGCATCGCCCGCGCCGCCTGCAGTCTGGCTCAGGCGCGACGCGAGGTCCAGTGGGAGGTGCGGGCAGGCACCGGACGCGCGAGCGGCGCCGCGGGCCGTCAGATGCGGCGCGACCCCGGGGACTTGTCCCAGACGAGGAAGGCCCAGCGGACGGTGATGGCCGGCGATTGCGTCCACACGCGCCGGCCGCCTGCGGCGGTCGTGGCCACGACGTGCCCGGCGACGTAGCGTTCGAGGGCGCGCTCCTCGGCGCCGCCGTCCGGCCGCACCAGGCGGCGGAGCTCCTCGAGCGCGGCCTCCCGGCTCTCGTAGCGACTCGCGCTCGCGTGCTCGAGGTAGCTCACCTCGGGGGCGACGCCCATCTGGCCGAGCACCTTCGCGGCCAGGCCGGCGTCGCCGCGCGGCTCGACCGGACGCCCGAGCGCCTCGCGCGCGAGCAGGCTCGGATACAGAAGGCCGTCCGCGGGAAGCGTGATGCACACGCGGCGGCGCGCGAACGCCTCGAGTTTGAGAAGGGCCGCGCGCAGGTCGCGCACGTCGAGCGAGCGCGAGGCGACGGCCACCCCGGCCGGCTCCACCCCGGCCGCGCGCCAGTCGTCGTCCCAGCTCGCGAGGACGGTGCGGACGTTCACGAGGCCGAGGCCGGCGGCACGCTCCCGCAGCACCGCCAGCATGGCCGGGGAGAAGTCGAGCGCGCAGACGTCGTGCCCCGCGCGCGCCAGCGGCAGCGCCAGGGTGCCCGAGCCGCTGCCCGCGTCGAGCACGCTCTCGCCGGGCAGCAGGCGCACGCGCTCGATGAAGCCCGCCACGTACGGGGAGGCCTCGTCCCCGCCGCGGAAGTCCGCGGCGCGCCTGTCCCAGAAGGCGGCGTCGTGCGCGGCCTCCCGCGCGTCGCTCAGCCGCGTCCACTCCGCGTTCCAGTCGATGTGCGTCACCGTCACCTGCCCCCGCTCGCCGGCCGCGTCTCTCGCGGGGGGTTCTGCCCGGAACCGCTCACGGGCAGACGCGGCCCGGCCGGTCGAGGGGGCCGGCCGCTTCGGGTGCGCGCCCCGAGCGCGGGCGACGGCGGGCACCGCGGCCACGACGATCGGGCTGGGCGCCGGGCTGGCCTCCGGCGCTCCTGCCGGAGGCGGCCCGGCCTCCTCGACGGCCTGGGAGCAGCCCTGCCTCCCCGCCGATGGACGCACACCTCGCAGGCGCGCCGGAGAGGCGCCGGAGTGCACCGTCCTGCCGCGGCGCCCGGTCGCGACGGCCCCGGCGCGTGCCTAAAGCCCGGCCGCCGCGACGCCGATGCAGGGAGCATGACCTCCCGGCGCCTCTCCTTCGCGGTCGCTCTCGCGGCCGGCCTGCTGCTGTGCCTGCCAGCCGCGGCGACGGCGGCGCCCGCCGCGGCGCCGGCCCCGCGCAGCACCTCACCGACCGCGGTGACGACGCCGACCGACTACGCCGACCGTGCCCACTGGCTGCAGCTGCCGCCGGGCAGGGCGCACCGCGTGGACGTCTTCTACCTCTACCCGACGTCGTACGCCCGGACCGGCGACGGCCCGGTCCTCTGCGCGGTCGACGACGCGGGCATGCAGAAGAGCGCGGCGACCGCGTACTCCCGTCAGGCCACCGCCTTCAGGACGGTCGCCGACATCTACGCGCCCTACTACCGCCAGGTGGACGCGACGTACCAGCTCGCCCAGGAACCGGCGCTCCAGGAACAGGTCATCCGCGAAGGCCCGGCCGTGGACGCCACCGCGGCCTTCGAGTACTACCTCGCCCACTACAACGGCGGGCGGCCGTTCATCCTGGCGGCGCACTCGCAGGGGTCCGCTGTGCTCAAGGTCCTGCTGTCGGACTACCTGAGCGCGCACCCGAAGGTGCTCGCGCGCATGGTCGCCGCCTACGTGGTGGGCCAGTCGGTCACGCCCGGCTACCTGGCTGCGAACCCGCGCCTGCGGTACACGAGCCGCCCGCACGACACCGGCGTGCTCGTCTCGTGGAACGTCGAGGCGCCCCTCCTCGCCGCGCCCAACCCCGTGACGCTCCCGGGAGGCATCGCCGTGAACCCCATCACGTGGCGGACCGGCCAGGAGTGGGCGAGCGCTTCCTCCAACCCGGGGTCGGTCCAGCTCGATCCCCGCACCGGCGGCACGCCGGTGCTGAACGCCGACGGCACCATCAAGCGCGTGCCCGGGCTCGCCGACGCGCGGGTCGACAAGCGGCGCGGCGTCGTGGTGTGCGACAGCGTCGACGCCGCCGCCTTCCCCTACTACATCCCCGGCGGCTTCCCAGAAGGCGTGCTGCACACGTTCGACTACCCGTTCTACTTCTTCAGCGTGCGCGCCAACGCCGCGGCGCGCACCGCCGCCTGGTTCGCGGCGCACCCCGCGAAGGACCGCTGAGCGCCGTGGTCACCGGCCGGGCCTGAGGCCGGACGGCGCGCCGGGCCACGACGGGCCCCGGCGCCCGCGGCTCACTCCGGCGCGGTGAAGACCGGCGTCTCCTCCTGGCACTCGACCTCGCGGCGCCAGGCGACGCGCTTGCCCACGCGCGCCCGCAGACGCCAGCCGAGCGGCTTCTCCTCGTCTTCGATGGCCTCGAGGATGGCCGTCACGCGGCCGTACACGCGCGCCTTCTCCCGCTCCGAGAGGCCGAAGTCGTCGAGCCAGTCGAGCACGGTCCTGAGATTCGCGGTCACGTCGGTGTACAGGCCCCAGTCCCAGGCGCAGGTCTCGGCGAGGCAGGGCAAGCAGATCGAGAGGTCGTCGTCGGTCTCGCGCAGGGGGAGGTCCTTGAGCAGGGCGATGATGTCGTGGACGTCCTTCTGATTGACGGTGCCGATCTGGGCCTTGGCGATGAGCGTGTCGACCGGCGAGATGGCGTAGTCGTCGAGGGTGAGCCGGCCGCGGACGTCGACGTCGTGGTCCATGCGCATCACGTCGAGGAAGACGTCGACGTGGCCGGCGAGGGGGCGGGCGGGCGGCGCGGGCGGTCCCTGCGCGGCGGCCGCGCCGGCCTCGCCTGCAGCCGTGGCGGCGGCCGGCGGCCGGCCGCCCCGCACGAACTGGAGCTGCCGCCCGCCGGTGGCCTGGCTGACGAAGAGGTTCTCGGCGTAGCCGAGGGCGGCGAAGACCTCGCGCAGGGCCTCGGCCTGCTCCGAGAGGCCGACGAGGTCGACGTCCGAGTACTCGCGCTCGGCGAACGTCAGGTCGATGCAGTGGCGGCGCACGGCGAGGCCGCCGACGAGGCGCACGTCCACGCCCTCGAGCCGCGCCGCGTCGACCAGGGCCATGGCCTCGGTCATCAGGCGGTCGGCGAGCCGCCGGGGCGTCCGGTCGTGCCCGAGCAGCGACTTGAGCGGCGAGCCGGCGGGGCCGGGACCGGCCTCACCGGCGAGCGCGTCGATCGGCTCCTCGACGGCGTCGAGGATGGGCTGGGCGACCCAGACCCGCGGGCGGGTCGTGCCCTCCAGGGGCACGAGGAGCCCGCGGGCCTCCAGCGCCGCCACGGCGCGGCGTGCGACGCCGGCGCTCACACCGAGCGCGCGCCGCGCCTCGCGCACGGCGACGAACGGCGACGTGAACAGCTCGTCCGTCAGCCGCAGCGCCGTGCCCTCGGCACGGGCGCGGTACAGCGCGCGCTGCCGCAGGAGCTCGCGCGCCTGCACGAAGGCGCGCTCCGCCGTCTCGCGCACGCCCGCGGCGAAGAACAGCAGCCACGGCGTCCACTCCCCGTGGGTGCGGACGTGCTGCAGGAGCGTGTAGTACTCGCGACGGTGCGCCTCCAGGTAGGCGGAGAGGTACAGCAGCGGCTGCGAGAGCCTCCCGCGGGCCGCGAGGAACAGCACGATGAGGGTGCGCCCGAGGCGTCCGTTCCCGCCGACGAACGGGTGGATCGACTCGAACTGCGCGTGCGCCAGCGCGCACTGGACAAGGTCGGGCAGACGGTCCCTCTCGGCCACGAAGCGCTCCAGGCGGCCGAGAGCCTCGAGCATCTGCGGCGGGGGCGGGGGCACGTAGGTGGCCTCGGCCGGGGTCGCGCCGGGCGGCCCAATCCAGTTCTGCGTGGCGCGGAACTCACCGGGGGTGCGCGCCGTCGTGGGCTCGCCGCGCAGCAGGCGCTCGTGCAGGCTCCGCACCAGCGTGAGGTCGAGCGGCGCCCGGGCCACCGCCTCGACGCCGTAGGCGAGCGTCGCCAGGGTGTTGCGCACCTCCGCGAGCTCATCGGCACGCGCGCCCTGCGGCGCCGCGGCGATCTCGTCGAGCAGGACCTCCGCGAGAGTCACGTCCGCGCCCTCGATCCGCGTCGAGCACAGGGCCTCCTGGCGCAGGAAGGGCGCGGCGAGGGCGACAGGGTCCGGCAGGCCGGCGCCGAGGCCCGAGAGCGCCCCGAGGGCGGCGTCGGCGCGCGACAGCGCGACGGCGAGCTCCCGCGAGTACGTCAGGCGCGGCGGCAGCGGCGCCGGCACGAAGGCCGCGAAGCCCTCCGGTGTGGTGACGATGCGCCCGGCCCGGGGCGCTCTGAACTCGCTGGGATCCATGCTCGGCGCAAGTGTACAGCGCACGGCGGCGTCGCCTGCGGGCGGCTGCCTGGATCAATCGCCGTGCCACTCGAGGCTGACGACCGTCCCGACGCCGGCGCAGCTGTCGACCCTGAGGACGGCGCCGATCTCGTCGGCGCGCTCGCGCATGGTCTGCAGGCCGAGGTGGGCGGGCACGGGGGCGGCGGGCACGAAGCCGATGCCGTCGTCCTCGACGGTGAGCCCGAGCCGAAGGCTGCGGGTCTCGAGCGTGATCCACGCGTTGTCGGCACGGGCGTGGCGGGTCACGTTGTTCAGCGCCTCCTGGGCGATGCGGTACGCGGCCACGTGGATCGCCGCCGGCACCTGACCGTCACCGTGGACGGCCACGTGGACGGCGGCGCTCGTGGCGCCGCGCGCGGCCTCGGCGAGGTACTCGACGAGCTGCCCGAGCGGCACCGCTTCGAGCGGCTCGCCACGGAGCTCGAGCAGCAGCGTACGCATCTGCGCGAGGGCGCCGCGGTTGAGCCGCGCCACCTCCTGCGCCCCGCGGACGACCTTAGGTGAGGCGTCCTCGGCGCGGGTGAGCGCCTCGGCCCGCAGCGTGGCGGCGAAGAGCGCCTGCGTCACCGAATCGTGGAGCTCCCGCGCGAGGCGCCCGCGCTCCTGCTCGGCGGCCTTCACGGCCTCGCTCTCGCGCAGCGCGCGCTCCGCGCGCGCCGCTTCGATGAACGCCCAGGCGCGGTCGGCCGCCTCGCGCACCAGCGCCGACTCCTGCTCGCTCCACTCCCGCCCGGCGCACCCCCAGACGACCACGCCCGCCGCCGTGCGGCCGTGCCGGTGCAGCGGCTGCAGCACGACGCCCCCGGCGACCGGCGGCCGTCCTTCCACGAACGCCGACCGCGGGAACTCCGGGTCGGCGGCGGCCGTGCCGGCGTCCGCCGGCGTCCACCGGCGCGTCGGCTGCACCGCCTCACCCCCGTCGCCGACTTCGAGCAGCGCGCAGCCGGAGGCGCCGAGGAACAGGCCGAGGCGGGCGAGCGCGACGTCGGCCATGGCCCCGGGGTCGTCGAGCTCGCGCAGCGCGTCGCTCAACTCCAGGAGGAAGGTCTGGCGCGCCTCGCTGGCGCGCACCGCCGCCAGCGCCTGCTCGTGCTCCGTCACGTCCTGCACCAGCGACATGACCGAGGCCATGCGCCCGCGCTCGTCGAGGAGCACCGAGTTGTGCCAGACGCAATCGATGACGCGCCCGTCCCTGGTCACGTTGCGGTTGCGCCCCACGACTCCCGCGTGGTGCCCGCCGCTCAGCTTCTCCATGGTGGCCGCGACCAGGTGGATGTCGTCCTCGTGGACGATCCCCAGCTCCATGATCGGCTTGCCGACCGTCTCGGCTGCCGCCCACCCGAACATCGCCTCGGCTTCACCCGCCCACTGGGTGACGATGAACTCGGCATCCCATTCGACGACGGCCAGCGGGGTGTTGCGGAGGTGGCGGCGCAGCCGCTGCTCGCTCCCGATGACCTCGCGGACCTGACGCCCGCGCTCGGCCGCGTCGAACACGTGGATACCGAGGCCGCCGCCCTCCAGAGGGCAGGCCCGGCAGCGGAAGCCGCCGCCGATCGCTTCGGCGGCGACCACGAACTCGACCGTCACGCGCCGCTCCATGGCCTCCCGGAGCTGGGAGAACCCCTCGTCCAGCGCCACCGGCGACGCCACGCGACGCAGGGACGGAAGCTCGCGCAGGTCGCGCCCGGCCAGCCGGTCCGGGTCGACCCCGAGGATGCCCGCGGCCGCCTCGCTCACTGCCACCAGCCGCCAGCAGGCGTCCACCGTGATGAACGTCTCGAGGCCCACCGGCATGGGGTCCGGCGTGAGTTCGCTCCTGCCTTCGTGGGCCGACTCGGGCACTCGTCTTCCTCCGGACACCGTCCGCACGATTCTACCGGACCGGACGGACAGCACGGGCGCCGGCGCGCCGCCTTGTCAAGGGCGTCACCGCGGCTACACTCGAAGCATGATCGAGACTCCGTCCCGGGCAGGTTTCTCGCTGCCGCCGGAGTGGGCGCCACACTCGTGCTGCTGGATGGCGTGGCCGTGCCGCGAGCACAGCTTCTCCGACGTCGACGCGGCGCGCGACGACTTCGCCACGGTCGCGCGCACCATCGCGCGCCACGAGCCGGTGCGCATGATCGCCAACCCCGGGCACGTGGAGGACGCGCGCCGGCGCTGCTGCGCGCATCCCGGCGGCGCGCCGGCAGACGTCGAGATCGTGAGCATGCCCACGAACGACTCCTGGGTGCGCGACACGGCGCCGACCTTCCTGATCGGGCCCGGCGGCGAGCTGGGAGCCGTCGAGTGGCGCTTCACCGGCTGGGGCGGCTTCCGCCGCGACTACAGCGAGACGGCGAAGATGGCCGGGCGCGTGAGCGCCCTGACCGGCGCCCGCCGCTTCACCGCGCCGATCGCCTTCGAGGGCGGCGCCTTCAGCTCCGACGGGCAGGGGACGCTGCTCACCACCGCGGAGGTGGTGCTCGACGAGGACCGCAACCCGGGGCTGTCCAGGGAGGACGCCGAGGCCGTCTTCAAGGAGTACCTCGGCGCC
>CAIXSE010000776.1 GCA_903921965.1 uncultured Thermoleophilia bacterium
GCCGTCTCATCGGCGAGGCCGCCGCCGGTCGTCTGGTCGACGAGGTCGCCCCCGGCCGTGGGCTCCGCCGAAGGCGCCGCCGTGGACTGCGCCGACGGCGGCGGCGATCCCTCACCCGGCCCTTCCGCCGTCCCGCAGCCGGCTCCAAGAAGGGCGGCGATGAGGACGGCGCACAGCGCCGCGCCCGTCATCGCCGCCCGCACACCACGCGGCCCGCAGTGCCGCCGTGCCCCACCGTCCATGTCCCCCTCCCGGACGCTGCCGCAGGCTCTTCGTACGGGGTTGTTCCCAGCCCCGCGCCCTACTTCACCAGGAACTGCGCCGAGGCCGGATCACCGCCGTTCCCGGCCAGATCGGTGGCGGCCGCGATGACCGTGTACCTCCCCGGCTCGAGAGCGCTGGAGAAGCTCCAGGTGTACGGCAGCTCCCGCTTGCGCTTGACCCACCCCGTCTTTTTCGACAGCACGAGTTCGTCTTTCTTTCCGCTGTAGAGTGCGAGGTCGAAGCGGACCTTCTCGCTGAGCTCCTCGGAGACCCAGATACGCACGACGACCTTGTCGCGCCCCTCGACGGTGGACGCCTTCACCGACAGGACCCGGGCGACCGGCGCCGTCGCGTCGATCAGCACGGTCACCGTCTGGGTGGTCTCGCTGTTGCCGGCGCGATCGACCGAGCGGAACTCCACCCGGCGCCGGCCGTCCCACCCCGGCTCGTTGGGGTCGGCAGTCACCTTGGTGGTCGACCCCGTGGACACAGGCCCCCAGGTGTCTTCGTACTTTTCGCTGAGGTTGCGGTACCCCCACGTGCGGGACTCGGTGCGATCCACCCCGCTGCCTCCGTCGCCGTCTTTGGCGGCGAACGTCAGGGTCACCGTCTTGTTGTGCCACTTGTCGTCCACTCCGGTGACCGTCGTGGTGGGCGGCGTCAGGTCAGGGAGAGCCGCGTACCCGCGGATCTGGAGCGCACCTTCGTCGATGACGTACACGCGACCCGTGCTGTCGACGGCGAGGTCGCACACCGTGCCGAGGTCGGCCACACTCCACTCCGCTACCGGCGAACCGTCCGCCTTGAACACCTGGATGCGGGCGTTCCCGTCGTCGCTCACGTACACCAGCCCCCGCCTGTCCGTGGCGATCGCGGTCGGCCAGTCGAACTGCGCCGATCCGCTGCCGGACCGGCCCCACTGGTCAAGCACGTCGCCGCTGCCGGAGAACGCGGTCACCCGGTTGTTGGGAGGACCGTCGAGCGTGAAGACGCGGGTGGCGCCGCCGGAGCTCGCGACCGCGACGTCGCCGAGCAACTGGAACTGCGACCGGCCTGCACCCTGACCGCCCCACCGGGTGATGAGGCGCCCCTGCGCGTCGAAGACGAGCACCTCGTTCAGGCCGCCATCGGCGACGTACACACGCCCCTCGGCGTCGACCGCTATCCCGCACGGCGTGTCGAACTGGCCTTCGCCGGACCCTCGCGACCCCCAGCTGCGCAGCAGCGACCCTTGCGGCGAGAACACCCGCACCGAGTCGGTCGCCCGGTCGAGGACGAAGATCTCCGGTCCGGGACCGACCGCCAGCCTGGAAGGCTTGCCGAGCTCCGCGGTACCCCACTCGAAGAGGAGGTGGCCACCGGCGTCGAAGGCCTGCACGCGGTGACTGCCGTAGTCGGCGACGAGGATCCTGTCGGCCCCGTCGACGAAGCAGGTCTCGATACCCCACGGCCGGAGGAACTGACCCGGTCCCGAGCCCCACGAACCCCACTGGGCGACCACCGACGGCGTGACGGTGAGTACGGGGCGAGGGGTCGGCGATCCCGGCGGGGCCGACACGGCCGCGACGAGGGCCGC
>CAIXSE010000777.1 GCA_903921965.1 uncultured Thermoleophilia bacterium
CAGGTCGCAGTACATCGCCGCGATGCGGCTGGCGAGGTTGCCGATGGCGCCCTCGGGGCCGAGCACGGCGCCCGACCACAGCGAGGCAAGCGAGGTCGCCGCGGTCGCGGGCAGCAGCTTCCACTTGATGTGGTCGACGTCTCCGGTGAGGCTGTCGAGCATGGAGTCGTCGAGGTTGCTGGGCGCCTTGGCGTACTTGACCAGCAGGCCGACGGCGAGCGAGAACGGCAGGCAGATCACCGGGAACATCCATGCGTGGCCGGTGACGAACGAGCCGTCCCACAGAAGCTTGGTGACGGCCTCGAAGGCGATGAACCAGGCCACCACCACGAGGGCGGCGGCGAGCGACACGACGACCACGTGCAGGTACAGGAGACGCAGCCGCGCGGCACTCTCCGCGGGCTCGCCGCCCGGCACACCGGCGCCCGTCTCGGCGCCGCTCCCGTCCACAGCTGCCGCCACCGTACCCCCCTCGTCGCTCGCCGTCTGGCCACGCAGCCTACCCGCAGGCCGGGCATCGTATGCGGCAGGCCCGCGCCGCGACCGGAGCCGCCAACGGCAGGCCGTGAGCGCGCATCCGGAGTGATACGATGCGCATAAGGGGTCGGGGCGCAGAGCGGAAGAAGACACGGAAGGCGTGGACCATGGCAGGCCACGGATCCTCCGGGCAGGGAGCGTCGCCGCGCCCCGCCGACACGGGCGGTCGCCAGGACGAAGTCAGCACGGCCATCCTGGACGCCGCCGGGAAGCTGTTCGCCGACCAGGGCATCAGGCGGACGACCGTCCGCGACATCGCCGCGGCCGCCGGCGTGAGCCACCCCCTCGTGCACGCCTACATGGGCACCAAAGAGGCGATCCTCGCCGCCGTCTTCGCACGGCACGGCGAGCTGGCGCGCCGGCACGGCGCCGACAAGGCCGCCGAGATGCCGCAGCTGGCGGCGCACCTCGTGCGCTACGCACTCGGAGAACGCCGCGACTACGCGCGGCTGTCGGCGAGGGCGGCCCTCGAAGGAGTGCCCTTCCCGCTCACCGCGAGCGCCTTCCCCGGCACGCGGGCGCTCGCCGACTACGCGGCGCAGCTGGCGCGCGACCCGGAGGGCGAGACCTGGTACCCGGGCATCGGCCCGCGCGTGCTCGTCGCGTCGCTCATCGCCGCGTGTATCGGCTGGGCCGCCCTCTGCGAGGGCCTGCTCGCCGCCGCCGGCCTCGACGGGGTCACCACCAGCGAGGCCGACGAGCGTCTCGTGGACTTCGTGGTCGGCGTGTTCGGGGCGAGCCTGCCGGCCCGCGCGGCTCTGCCGCCCTTCCCGGGCGGGCACGTCGCCCCCGGGCCGCCGCCGGTGGCCGCACCCGCGGCGCCGCCCCCGGCGGCGGCTCCCCCGGGTCCCCCGAACCGGCGCGGCGGGCGCGCCCGCGCCACCGAGCAGATCCTGCAGGCGGCCGAGGTGCTGTACGGCACAGGAAGGCAGGACCCGACGGTGCGCGAGGTGGCCGAGGCGGCCGGCGTCAGCCACGCCCTCGTGCACCGCTACACGGGCAGCAAGGAGCACCTCGAGACCCTCGTGCTCGAGCGCAACGAGCAGCGCCTGATCGCCGCGACACGCAAGGCCGCGTCGGTGCAGCAGGCGGCCGTGTGGCTCCTTCGCGAAGACCTCAGCCGCGGGCGCCCCTACCTGCGGCTCGGCGCCTCCGTCGTCCTGGACGGCCGGCCGACGCCTCGCACCGCCACGTTCCCGGCCACACGCCACCTCGTCGCGCTGGCCCGCGGCCAGGCCGAGGCGGCCGCGGCGCCGGCCCCCTTCCCCGGCACCGACCCCGGCTTCGCGGCAGCCGCCTGCATGGCGATGGCCAGCGGCTGGGTGCTCATGGACTCGTGGCTCCCGCACCTCGTCGGCCTCGACGTCGCCCGGATGGCGGGGTTCGACGACAACTTCCTCGCCGTGGTCGACTGCGCGCTCACGGCGTACGTGCCGGCCTGAGCCGCGACCCCGGCAACGACGGCGGCCCGGCCGCGCCGGTCAACGTGGGGTGCGCCTGCGGCGCCCCCCACGTTGAGCCCTGTTCCCTCGCTCAATCGTGCGTGATCTCCCTGCCGATCTCCATGCCGGCGGCCACGAGGTCCTCCGGGTGCAGCCAGCGGTCGAGCAGCGGGACGCCGTCGTTGTCGCGGATCGCGTTGCGCAGCGGGATGGCCCAGCGGTGCTCGAGCAGCACCACCGCGGCGGCCATGCCCTCGGGCAGCGCGTCGGCGAGGTACCACGTGTCCTCGTCCTCGAACACGCTGCCGTCGCCGCCGATGGCCTCGGCGCCGAGCTCTGCTCCCGCCTCGGCGCCTTCTTCGCCGGCCGCGCCGAGGCCGAGCAGCGCGCCGATGAGGGCGCCGAGCTCGGCGACCTCGGCGCTGTCGCTGATCTCGAGCTTCTCCATGGTGCCGTCGTCGAGCTTGCGCACCAGCATCATGTCGATGAGCCGCACGATGTCGTGTTCCTGCAGCCTGCGGAGCTCCGCGAGCGCCGCGCCGTCGAACGTGGCGTTCTCACCGAAGCCGACGACCAGGATCTGTACGGGACCCATTGGTGGTTCCTTTCTTCCGGGCGCGGACGGCTCAGCCGCCGGCGAGGGCCTTGGCCTTGGCCGCGTCGAACTCCTGCTGCGTGAGCACGCCGGAGTCGAGCAGGCCCTTGAGCTGCGTGAGCTGCTCGGTGATCCCTCCCGCCGGAGCGGCGGCCGGCGCCGCCTGCGGCGGCGCCTGATACTGCGGCTGCTGCTGCGCCTGCGCCTGCTGCGCCTGCTGGGCCTGCAGGTCGGCGATCTGCTGGTTCTGCTGGTCTTCCTGGTACGCCGCCTGCTGCCGGCTCTTGCCGGCGTGGTAGGCGACGCCGCCGACGACGGCGGCGCCCAGCAGCGGCCTTCTCCTCATGAACATCTGACGTCCTCCTCGAGCCGGGTGGCGGTCGTGTGTGGCGGGCTACTCCCGACCCGCGCGCGATCGGCGGGCCTCCCGGTGACGGTTCTGCCCGGAGCGCCACGATGCCGAAACAGTGACCCCCAGGTAACCCATCCTGAGGTACAGTACGGTCCCCCTCTGACCACGTCGACGGGAGCGGCAGCCCATGGCTGACGAGAGCGAGAGCAGAGCGGCAGAGAGTGGCCGCGGCACAGGACGGCCAACGCCCAAGGGCGGGCGCGACGCCGTCCTCGTGCGCGTGCTCGACGCCGCCGAGCTGCTGTTCTCCGAGCACCCCTACGCCGACGTGAGCGTGCGGGCCGTCGCCGACGCCGCCGGTGTCAGCCACGCCCTGGTGCACCGCTACGTCGGGACGAAGGCCGACATCCTGCGCGCCGTGCTCGCCCGCCGCGAAGGCGCCCTGGCGGCGGCCGCGCAAGACGCGACGACGGTGCGCGACGCGGCCGCCCTCATGCTGGGCGGCGACATGGAGTCCGCACGCAGGTACTTCCGCATCGTGCTGCGGATCTGCATGGACAGCGTGCTCAGGCGGGTGACCGGCCCGGACTTCGTGGCGACCCAGCTCCTGACCCGGACCGCCGTCGCCGACGTCGCGGCGGCGGGCGTGGAGCCGGAGGTTGACCCGAGGGTGGCGGTGGCCGCCGGCGTCTCCATGGTCATCGGGTTCGCCGGCCTTCAGGAGGTGCTGCTGCACGAGGTCGGGCTGGACGGTGCCGACGGGCACCTCGTCGACGAGCAGCTCGCGAGGCTCGCGGACCTCGTGCTCCGCGCCGGCGTCTCGCCGTCCGCCGGCGCCTGACGGCGCCCCCCGGACGGCGCTCCGCCGGCGGACGGCGCGTGCTTCGTCCGCGTAACCTGGGGGTAACATGCCCCCGGACGGACGCGCCCCGGTTTCCGCCGCGGCCGTCCGGTGCAATACATCCCTGACGCACAACGCACACGCAGGAGGGTCTATGAGCGAGATGATGGTGCTGGGCTTCGAGAACGAGATGGAGGCCGACCGCTTCGGCCTCAAGCTCGCGGAGCTGCAGAAGGACATGATCATCCAGCTGGGCGACGCGGCCGAGGTCGTGCGCGACCCGGACGGCAAGCCGCACGTGAAGCACGGCGACCACCTGGTCGGCGCGGGCGCCCTGGGCGGCGCCTTCTGGGGCATGCTCTTCGGCCTCATCTTCTTCGTGCCGTTCCTGGGCCTCGCCATCGGCGCCGGGCTCGGCGCCCTC
>CAIXSE010000778.1 GCA_903921965.1 uncultured Thermoleophilia bacterium
GCGCGCCGCCGGAGGCGCACGCGCCGTGGTCTGCTGCGACGAGCATGTCGCGCCGCTGTACCTCGAGCGGGCGCGCGAGAGTCTCGCGGCGGCGGGCTACGAGGTCTCGCACCTCGTCGTCCCCGCCGGCGAGCGCCAGAAGAGCCTCAGCCGCGCTGAGGAGATGTACGGCGTGCTCTACGACCGCGGGGCGCGGCGCTCCGACCTGATGGTGGCGCTCGGGGGGGGCGTGGTCGGCGACCTCGCCGGCTTCGTCGCGGCCACCTACCAGCGCGGCGTCCGGCTCGTCCAGGTACCTACCACGCTGCTCGCCCAGGTCGATGCCGGCATCGGCGGCAAGGTGGCGGTGGATTTCCGCGCCGGGAAGAACTACGTCGGCACCTTCTACCAGCCGTGGCTGGTGGTCGCCGACCTCGAGGTGCTCGGCACGCTCCCCGCGGCGGAGCTGCGCTCGGGCGCCGCGGAGGTGGCCAAGTACGGGCTGCTCGCCGGCGGCGAGCTGTGGGCGCTGGCCGCGGAGCTCGCCGGTGGCGGGCTCACAGCCGAGCGGGTCGAAGACGAGCTCGTCGCGGGTTGTGCCGCCGCCAAACTCGCCGTCGTGGCGGCCGACGAGCGCGAGGAGACAGGCGCTCGTGCCGTGCTCAACCTCGGCCACACCGTCGGCCACGCGATCGAGGCGGCGACCGCGTTCGCGAGGTACTCGCACGGCGAGGCCGTGGCGCTGGGTCTGCACGCCGCCCTGCGCCTCTCGCGCGAGCTGTGCGGCCTCGACGAGGCCGGGGAGCAGGCCGGTCACGACCTGCTGGACGGCCTCGGCCTGCCGGGCCGCCTGGAGGGCGTGCCCCCGGAGCAGGTGTGCGCCCTGACTTCCCGTGACAAGAAGGCTGCCGCGGGCGGTGTCGGCTACGTCCTCCTCGACGCAGTGGGCGTGCCGCGCACGGGCGTGCGTGTCCCCGCGGCCCTGGAGCTGGAGGTGGTGGAGTGGCTGACGCGGCGGTGAAGACGCTCTGGCTTCTGCACGGCGTCAACCTGGACATGCTCGGCACCCGCGATCCCGCTCACTACGGCACGCTCACGCTCGCGGAGCTCGAGGCGTACGTGGCCGAGCGGGCCGCCGCATACGGGTTCGTCCTCCGCACGTTCCAGACGAACCACGAGGGCGTGCTGGTCGAGCAGCTGCACGCGATCGCGCGCAGCGGGGCCGCGGGCGTCATCATCAACCCCGGCGCCTGGACCCACTACAGCTACGCCATCAGAGACGCCCTCGAGCTGGTCACGGCGCCGGTCGCGGAGGTGCACCTCTCGGACGTGGGCGCGCGTGAGGTGTGGCGCCGGCACTCCGTGATCGCCGACCTCGCGGCGGTGCGTATCAGCGGCAAGGGCCGCGACGGGTACCGGGAGGCGGTGGAGGCACTGGCCGCGCTCAGCGGGAGCGCGAAGGAGGAGGATCGGGCGTGAACGCGTCACGGGACACGGGCCTCGCCGACCGTCTCGAGCGGTGTCGCGCGCTCCTCGGCGACCTCGGCCTCGACGCGCTTCTGGTGACGGCGACCAGCGACGTGCGGTACCTCTCGGGTTTCCGCGGGGACGACACGGCTCTGCTGGTGGGGGCAGGGTTCGCGCTGATCGTCACCGACGCGCGGTACTGGGAGCAGGTCCGCGAGGAGGTCGAAGGGTTCGAGCTGGTGGAGGCGACCGGTGGAGACCTCGTCGCCGATTCCGTCGCCGCCGGCGCCGGCCGCCTCGGACCCGGGTTCCGCCTGGGGTTCCAGGGCGGCGAGGCGAGCTACGCCGCCTACCGCCGCCTCCGGCGCCGGCACGCCGGTGGGCTCCGCGACGTCGGCGGGCGGGTCTCCCGGCTGCGGCTGTGCAAGGACGAGGCCGAGCTCGACGTCATGCGGCGTGCGGCCGTCGTCACGGAGGACGCGCTGGAGGCCGTCGTCGCGGAGGGCCTCAGCGGCCGGACCGAGGCCGAGGTCGCCTGGCGCGTGCAGGAGGAGTTCCACCGCCGCGGCGCGGAGGGCGAGGCGTTCCCGAGTATCGTCGCCGCCGGCGGCCACGCCGCGCAGGCGCACGCGATCCCCGGGCCGCGTGTGATCGCCCCGGGCGAGCTCGTGATCATGGACGTCGGAGCGCGGGTCGATGGGTACTGCAGCGACATCACCCGCACGTTCGCCGCCGGGCGTGAGCCGGACGCCGCGCAGCGCGACGTGTACGACGTCGTCCTCGCGGCGCAGCTCGCCGGCGTGGCTGCCGTGCGCCCCGGCGCCTCCGGCCGCGCCGACGTGGACGAGGCGGCGCGCTCGGTGATCGCCGCCGCCGGGTACGGCGCGCACTTCGGGCACGGCACCGGCCACGGCGTGGGCCTGGACGTGCACGAGGCGCCGTCGCTCGGCCGCCTCCGCGGCGAGGCACTCGAGGCCGGCATGGTGTGCACGGTCGAGCCGGGTGTCTACATCGAGGGTGTCGTCGGGGTGCGTATCGAGGACACCCTGGTCGTCACGCCGGGCGGCTGCGAACGGCTCACCACGTCGCCGAAGGAGCTGCGGGTCGTCGGCTGACGCCGGCCACCGCGGTGGCCGGCGGCGCGCGCGGCACGCGCATGGTACCGCCGCCGTGTCTGCTGGGGTACACTAGCCTCTTGCCCCGACCAGACCCGTACAGGCGACCCCTGAAGTAGGACCCACATGGCAGACGTTGTGAACACCAACCAGTTCAAGTCCGGCATGGCCATCGAGATAGACGGCCAGCCCTTCACCATCATCGAGTTCCAGCACGTGAAGCCCGGCAAGGGCGGCGCGTTCGTGCGCACCAAGGTGCGCAACATCGCCACCGGCGCGGTGCTCGACAAGACCTTCCGCGCCGGCGAGAAGTTCGAGCGC
>CAIXSE010000779.1 GCA_903921965.1 uncultured Thermoleophilia bacterium
CCGCCGAGGGTGCTCGCCGCCGACCCCGACCGGCGCTCGCTCGTCCCGCGGGACTGGGTGAAGGAGTTCTTCACGACGACGTCCGAGCCGCGCGGCCACGGGTTCGGCGAGGAGGCCGCCGAGACGGGCTTCGGCTGCTACGCGTTCGAGCCCAAGCCTGGCGTGCCGCTGCGTGTCCTCGTGCTGGACGACACGCAGCGCGACGACGAGCCGTACGACAACGGCTACGGGCACGTCGCGCTCGACGAGGAGCGCGTGACGTGGCTGCGCCGGGAGCTCGAGCGCGGGCAGAGGGACGGCGTGCTGCTCGTGATCGCGGCGCACTGCCCGATCGCCGTGGCGAAGCAGCCGCACCCGATGGCCTGGAGCACGGCCGCGCACGGCAGCGAGGAGGACCTCCTCGCGATGCTGCACGGGTGCCCCAACCTCGTCCTGTGGGTCGCCGGGCACCGGCACTGCAACGTCGTCACGGCGCTGCCGTCGCCCGACCCGGCGCGGCCGGAGCAGGGCTTCTGGCAGGTGGAGACCGCCTCGCTGCGGGACTTCCCCCAGCAGCTGCGCACCTTCGACCTGCAGCTGAACGGCGACGGCACGCTGTCGGTGTTCGCGACCGGGGTCGACCCGCTGATCGACGAGGGCGAGCCCGCGTGGACGTCGCGGAAGTACGCCGTGGCGGCCCACCAGATCTTCGCCAACGAGCTGTGCTGCCCGCCGGCGGGCGTCTGCAACGTCGAGCTGGTCGTGCCGCTGCCGGCGGAGCTGCAGGCGAAGCTGGGGTCGCTCGCAACGTGGACCTTGCCGCCCGGCGGCCCCTGACGTACAGTGTGGGTACGAACTGTACGTCAGGAGCCGCCGCATGAACACCAAGCTCACGCTGAGGATGGACGAGGACCTCATCAGCCGCGCGAAGGCCTACGCCGACCGGTCGGGGAAGACGGTCTCGGGGCTGGTCGCCGACTTCTTCACGGTGCTCACGCACGATTCGCCGCCGGAGTTTCCCATCACGCCTCGCGTCCGCGCGCTCCGCGGTGCCTTGAAGGACTGCGGCCTCGATGAGGAGGACTACAAGCGGCACCTCCTCGAGAAGTACGGGTGAGAGTCCTCTTCGACACCAACGTCGCCCTCGATCTCCTGCTCGACCGGGAGCCGTTCGCGGCCGACGCCGAGAGGCTGTTCTCGCTGGCGGACTCGGGTGACCTCGACGGGGTCCTGTGCGCGGACGCGCTCACCACCGTCGACTACATCGCTGCGAAGTCCCTGGGGACGGCGACGACTCGTCGCATGCTCGACGATCTGCTGCGCATCTGCGCGATCGTCCCGGTCGACCGGGCCGTGCTCGAGCGTGCCCTGCGCCTCGACTCCCCCGACTTCGAGGACGCGGTGGTCCACGAGGCGGCGCGCGCGGCCGGGGCCGAGGCCATCGTCACGCGTGACACCGCCGGCTTCTCCGGCGGCACCGTCCCGGCGCTCGACCCGCTGGAGCTGCTCTCGACCCTGGCGGTCGCCTCGGAGTGAGGCTCAGGCGACCGCCTGGTCGGAGGCCGGCGCGACGGCCGTCTCGCCCTCTTCGCTCAGGTCGGCGTGCGGCAGCCACTGCAGCCAGCGCGGCAGCCACCAGTTCCACTTGCCCAGCAGCACCATGGTCGACGGCACGATCACCAGGCGCACGATCGTCGTGTCGAGGATGATGGCGATCGAGAGGCCGACGCCGAACTCCTTGATGATCGGGTCGGGGTTGAGCAGGAAGCTCAGGAACACGGCCACCATGATCACGGCGGCGGCGCTGATGACGCGCGCGCTCGTGCCGACGCCTGTGCGCACCGCGTGGCTCGGGTCCTGCCCGGCGCCGTAGGCCTGGAAGATCTGGCTGATCAGGAACACCTCGTAGTCGGTGGAGAGGCCGAACAGGATCGCGAACATGAGCAGCGGGACGTAGCTGGCGACCGGCACCGTCCCGTAGGGATTGGTGAGGCCGAGGGGCGCCAGTCCCCAGCCCCACTGGAACACGGCCGTGATGATGCCGAACGAGGCGCCCACGGCGAGCAGGTTGCAGATCACGGCCTTGAGCGGTACGAGCAGCGAGCGGAAGGCGATCATCAGCAGCACGAAGCTGAGCGCGAGCACGGTCGCGATGACGACGGGCAGCCGGTCGGAGATGATGTCGGCGAGGTCGGAGAAGGCCGCCGTGCCGCCGCCCACGTAGGCGGTGACCCCGGCCCCGGCGGTCACCGCCGGGAGTACGTCGTCGCGCACCCGGTCGACCAGCGCGGCCGTAGCCGGGTCGGCCGGCCGCGTGTCCGGCATGGCGCTGACGATCACCGCCGTGCCCGTCTCGTTGACGAGCGGCGGGAGCACGGAGTCGATGCCGGGCGTGGCCGCGAGCGCGTCCTGCAGGGCGACGACGCGCGGGTCGGTGGCGCGCGGCTCGCCACCGGCGCCGGTGAGCAGCGCGACGAGCTCGTCCTTGAGCTTCTCGCCGTCCTCGGCGCGTCGCTCCAGGCGCCTCTTGTCGCGCTTCAGCCTGTCGGCCTGCTTCTGGAGCGCGGCGCCCTCCTCCTTCAGTGCGGCGCCCCGCTCCTGCAGCTCGCCGGCCTGGGCGGTGAGGGCCGCGCCCCGCGCGGCGAGCTCGGCGCTGCGCGCCTGCAGCGCCGCGCCCTGCGCGGCCAGCTCTTCGCCTTCGGCCTGGAGGGCGGCGGCGTCCTTCTTCAGGGCCGCCGCCTCCTTCTCGAGGGCCGCCTGCCGCTTCTCCAGGGCGGCCTTCTGCTGCTCCAGCCCGGCCGCCTGCGCCTGCAGCTCCTGCGCCTGGCGCAGGAGCCCGGCCAGCTGCGCCTGCAGGCGCGCCTTCTCCGCCGGGTCGGTCGCCGCGGCCAGCTGCGCCTGCACCTCCGCGATCTGCGCCTGCAGCTGCTGCCCCCGGGCGGCCAGCGCGGCGCCCTCGGCGGCCAGCGCCTGACCCTCGGCCGCCAGATCCCGGCCTTGCTGCTCGAGGCTCGCCTTCTGCCGCTCCAGGCTCGCCTGCTCGGCCAGCAGCTCCGACTTCCGCGCCTCCAGCTGCGCGGCCTCGGCCTGCAGCCGCGCTCCCTGCGCCTCGAGCGGCGCCTGCTGCGCCTCGAGCTGCGCGGCCAGGCGCGTGAGCTCGGATTCCTCCTTCTTCAGCGCCTCGCCGCGGCGCTCGAGCGTCTTCCCCTCCTTCTTGAGGCGCTCGCCCTCGGCCTCGAGCTCCTTCTTGAGCGCGTCGGCCTCGGCCTTCTTCGCCGTGTACTCCGCGCCCGGCTCCGCCGGCGGGTCGAACTCCGCCGCCACCACGAGCGGCCCGTTCGCGCCGGGTCCGAGTCCCGCCGAGATGAGGTCGAACGCCCGGCGCTGCGACATGGACGCCGGCATCACGCCCACGTCCTCCTGTCCCAGCCGCAGCGTCAGCGTCGGCAGGATGAGCGGTGTGAGCACCAGCAGCGAGGCGATGAGCATCGCCCACGGGTGGCGCGTCACGAACCCCGCCCACCGCGCCCAGACGTTCGTCTCGGAGGGCGCCCGGGTGGTGCCGCGCCTCCCGGGAAGCGGCAGCGCGTCCACCCTGCGGCCGAGGACGGCCAGCACGGCCGGCAGCAGGGTGATCGCCGTGAGCACGGCGACGGCCACGGTGAGCGCCGCCGCGTACCCCATCGCGCCGAGCAGCGGCACGCGCGCCACCAGCAGCGCCAGGAGCGCGACGATCACGGTGAGCCCGGCGAACACCACGGCGCTGCCGCTGGTCGCCATCGCCAGGGCGATCGACTCGTCCACGTCCATGCCGCGGTGGATCTGGTCGCGGTGGCGGAAGACGATGAACAGGGCGTAGTCGATGCCGACGCCCAGGCCGACCATGGTGGCCAGGGTCGGGGCCACGTTGGGGATGCTCGTGACGTGGCCCAGCAGACCGACGAGCCCGAGCCCCACGACGAGCCCGACCAGCGCCGTGATGACCGGCATGCCGGCGGCCACGAGCGCGCCGAACGTGAAGGCCATGATGACCATCGCCGCGAGCAGGCCTATGGCCTCGCTGCGGCGGTCGGTCTGCTCGGCGAGGCGGGCCCCTATACCTCCGCCCGCCTCCACCTGGATGCCGGCCGCCGTGGCCGGCTCCGTCCTGAGCATGATCTTCCGCGCCACCGCCTTGTCGAGCTGGCCCCAGTCCAGGGTGAGCAGGACCTGCGCCACCGCCGTCTTCTCGTCCTCGCTCAGGAACACGTCGCCGCCCTGCGCGAAGGGGCTGAAGACGCTGTACGTCTCGGGCATGGCTTCGATGGCCGCGAGCGTCTGTTCGATGGCCTTCTTGTTGGCCGGGTCGGTGAGCTTGCCGCTCTCGACGTGGAACACGATGGGGCTGGCGCCGTTCTGCTGCGGCGGGAACTCCTCGCGCAGCATGTCGGCGGAGGCCTGGTAGCCGGTGCCGGGCAGGGTGATGTCGTTGGTTGTCACGCGCCCGAAGTGGTACACCGCGGCCCCGACGAGCAGCACCACGACCACCCACACGGCGACGACGACCCACTTGCGGCGCACGCAGAGCGCGCCGAGGCGATGCATCAGACGTGACATGCCGCTGTCGGCCCTTTCCTCTCGGGACGGAGCACAACGATACACTCCACCGGGAGATGTATCGTCCGCGGCCGGCGTGCGCACGAGAGCGGCCGCGCGACCCGAGGAGGAGGACCGTGGCACAGGTGACGGTGATCGGGCTGGGCGCGATGGGCAGCACGCTCGCGCGCGTGCTGGCGGGGGACGGGCACGACGTGACCGTGTGGAACCGCAGCGGGATCAGGCCGGAGCGCGCCGCGGGCCTCGAGGGGGTCCGCCTCGCGGCGACGCCGGCCGAGGCGGTCGCCGCCGCTCCGCTCGTCCTGATGTGCGTGAGCCACTACGCGGCGGCGGACGATGTCCTTGACGCGCCCGGCGCGACGGAGTCGCTCGCCGGGCGCGTGCTCGTGCAGCTCACCAACGGCGCCGAGCCGCAGGTGCGCGCCCAGATGGAGCGCGTGCGCGCCGCCGGCGGGCGCATGCTGAGCGGCGGCATCATGGCCTACCCGCGGCGGATCGGCCGGGCGGACACCGTGATCCTGTACGCCGGCGATGCCTCCGCGTTCGAGGAGCACCGCGACACGCTGGCGGTCCCGGCCGGCGGCCAGCGCTTCGCCGGTGAGGACCCGGCGGTGCAGAACGCCGTGTACGAGTCGGCCTTCGGCGTCTACTTCGCCGCGCTCTGCGGCTTCCTCGAGAACGCCGCGCTGGTCGCGGACCGCGGCGTCCCCGTGGCCGAGCTGGCCGCCGTGATGCCCGGAATGGCGGCGCTGCTGCTCGACCACCTCGCCGACGCGGCGCGGCGCATCGAGACGGGCGACTGGGCCGGCGACCAGGCGTCCACCGACACGCACCTCGACGGCGCCGAGCGTCGCAAGCGGGCGTTCGCGGGGCGCGGCCTGCAGAGCCTGATGGCCGACGGCTACCTCTCGTACTGCCGTCAGGTGCACGAGGCGGGGGACGGCGGCGAGGACATCGCCGCGATCTTCAAGCGCTGCGCGGCGCCGGCGGCCCCGCCGCCCTCCGGCGCCTGATCGTCCGGCCCCGCCGCGCCCGAGCGGCCTGCCCTCGGCCTCGCTGCGCCTGCCGGCGGCCGTCGAACGCCTGTCCGCCATCCTGTGGTCCGCTACGAGACCCGGTGCCGCCGGGGAGATCCTCAAGGGCAGCACCCCTGCCTCTGGTATCCTCAGGACCATGAAGCAGACGGTGTACGTGGAGACCAGCGTCGTCAGCTAGCTGGCCGGCCGTCCCGTTCGCGATCTGATCGTCGCCGCGCACCAGGAGCTGACCCGGGAGTGGTGGGACGAGCACTCGAGGAGCTTCGACCTTGTGATCTCCGAGCTCGTCGTGCAGGAGGCCGGTGCCGGCGACCCTGAGGCGTCGCGCGTCCGCCCGGCGGCGACCGAGGGCATCGCGGATCCCTGCGTTGAGCGATGAGGCTGTCTCCATCGCGGAGCACCTGGTCGCCGGCGGACCGATTCCGCAGGCGGCCGTGGCTGATGCGCTTCACATCGCTCTTGCTGCCGCGAACGGTGTCGACTACCTGCTCACGTGGAACTGCAGGCACCTTGCGAACGCGTCCCTTCGCGTTCGGACCGCAGCTTCGCTGGGGAGCCTGGGCTGTTCTCGCCCGGTGATCTGCACGCCCGAGGAACTCATGGGGAGCTGGCGGTGCGATCCGATCCCATCGTGGAAGAAGTCCGACGCGCGCGCCAGGAGTACCTCGCACGCTTCGGCAACGACCTGCGCGCCATGGCCGCCGACCTTCGCAGGCGCGAGCAGCAGCACCCCGGGCGCCTCGTCACGTACCCGCCCAAGCCGGCACCGCGACCAAGGACGGCGTAGGCGCTCGCCGGTGCGTCCGTCGCCGGCTCGCCGCTCTGGCGTCGCGCGAGGCGAGGGTGCGGGCAGCGATCCGCGCGCATGTCGCATCTCTGCCGACCGCTTGGCATGGGGGTCGTGCAGGGTGCGCACGCGACCGCTGCGCGCCCCGGCCGTGCATTCAGAGGTACGTGTACAGCCGCGCGTAGGGCCGTGAACCGGCCGGGGCGATGCGCGTGAACGGCTCGGCGAGCAGTTCCGCGAGGCTGCAGGCGAAGGCGTCGCAGAACTCCTGGAGCAGCGGCGTGAGGCCCTGCGTCTCCGCCTCGGTGGCCGGCGCCACGCGCACCTCGCCGCCGCACTGCCACGGCAGCACCTCGCCGCGCACGGAGATCTCGCCGCCGTGCCTGCCGGCGCCGAGGTGGCCGCCCACGATCGGGCCCTCGACGCGCGAGTTCACGCCGAGCAGCACGAGCGTGCCGCCGGCCATGTACTCGCCGAAGAAGTCGCGCGCCTTGCCGCCGCAGACGACGGCGGGGCCGGCGCCCTCGCTGGCCTTCATGTGGATGCCG
>CAIXSE010000780.1 GCA_903921965.1 uncultured Thermoleophilia bacterium
CATCATCTCGGTGTGCTGGAGGGCGTCCTCGAGCATGTCGTACTGCTCGGGGATGCCGAGGCGGTGGCTGAAGCCCCACATGTGCACGCCGCCCCACTGCCAGCCTTCCCAGCTGTCGGGGTTGTGCTCGCCGTAGGTGTAGCCGACGAGGTTCATGAAGCGGTTGTAGGCGCTGAAGCGGTAGCCGACGTTGCCCCAGAGGTGGTGGGAGCCGGGGGTGGTGAGCATGGCGGCCGGGCCGTACTCGCGCTTGAGGCGCACGATCTCGGCGGCCACCATGTCGAGCGCCTCGTCCCAGCTGATGGGCTCGTAGCCGGACTCGCCGCGGGTGTGGATGCTGCGTGCCCCGCCCGGGTCGAAGTCGACGCGCTTGAGCGGCGTGAGGATGCGGGCCGGGGAGTAGATGGTGGAGCGGTGCGCGACCGTCCACGGCGAGAGCGTCGTCTTGCGCGGCGGCGTGAACGTGCGGCCGCGCGCCTCGATGCTCCAGGAGGCCGCGTCGGCGTCGTCGAGTTGCAGCGGGATGATGCGCTGGATGCGGCCGTCGGCCACGTCCACGTGCACGGGCCCGCCCGTGGTGAGACTGGTGAGGCGGCGCGTCTGGGAAGCTGTCGTCATCGTGGGTCCACCGTCCGGATACGGGGCCGAAGGCCCGGTCTACGCTCGCGATTGTACCGGACTGCGGAATGGAGCGTCCACTAGGCGGACCACTGTGCGGAACGGCCGCGGCGCTTCCCGGGAGTCGTACGCAGCCCGCCCCGCGGCGCCTGAGACGGCGGCGCCGCGGGGCGGGTGGACGTCTGGCGGGCCCGGGAGGGCCCGCCAGACCGCGTGCGCGCGGCCGGGCAGGGGGAGGGCCCGGCCCGCGAGTGACCTCAGGCCTTGCCGTACGTCGGCACCGTCCCGTATGCCTCGGTTGTGAAGACCTCGTCCTGCAGCTCCTCGGGCGTGGCCTTGTAGACCCTGCAGATGAGGCAGGTGAGGTCGGGCGATCCGTACATCGGGTCGAGGTGGTCGTTGCTGGTGCACACGTTCGGGTTCGAGATGAACACGCCGTGGTACCCCTCGGCCGAGGCCTCCGGGTAGAACCAGTTGGCGGTGCACATGATCATGTCCTTCTTGATCCCCGGGAACTCGTGCAGCTTCTGGCGGATGCGTCCGCGCCTGGTCTCGATCCAGATGATGTCGCCGTCCTCGACGTCGTACTTCTTCGCCGTCTCGGGGTGCATCTGGCACTGCGGGAACTCCATGTAGCTGCGCAGCCAGGGGATGTTGCGGTACTGGCCGAGGAAGTAGAAGGGCTGGCGGAAGCCGGTGCTCATGACGAGGGGGTACTCCTCGAAGAGCTCCGGCGTGCTCACGGGGCTCTCGCCGGGCTCGCGGAACACCGGCAGCGGGTCGTACCCGAGCGACTCGAGGTGCTTCGACCAGAACTCGAACTTCTTCGTGGGCGTCGGGAAGCCGCCGCCCTCGTGCCAGTAGTCGGTCTTGTACTTGTAGTAGACCTGGTCCGGCCCCATGCAGCCGCTGATGAGGTTCTTGCTGAAGTCCTTCCAGGTCATGGTGCCGTTCATGCCCTTGCGCACCTGGTAGTCGAGCAGGTCGTCGACGTTGTCGAACCACTTGTCGGTGACGCGGCGGCCGACCTCGTTGAAGATCCAGGCGTCGGACTTCGCCTCGCCCGGCGGGTCGATGACCTTGTTGTGCGCCTCGATCATGAAGCGCGGGTGCATGTCGTACACGTCGTCGAGCTCGAGCCAGTGGGCGGCCGGCAGCACGATGTCGGCCGCCTCGGCCATC
>CAIXSE010000781.1 GCA_903921965.1 uncultured Thermoleophilia bacterium
CAGGAACTCGGTGAGTCCCTGGACGATGCCCAGGATGATGGCCTGAAGGATGGTCACGCGTCACTCCTCGCTCGGACGGATCGAGGGACGCGCGGGCACGCGCGGCTCCCCAGAGTGTAGGGTGACGGTATACCTGTCACGGCCCCGCCGTCGACCGCGGCTGGGCGTGGGGAGAGAGGAGCGCGGGGGAGATGGCACGCAGCGAGCCGGTCGTCGTCACGTGGAAGCAGCAGGGCCTGCTCTTCGAGGGCGTCACCCCCAACGGGCGCGTCGACCTGGCCTCCGCGCTCGACGAGCGCGGCCGGGGCGCCAGCCCCATGGAGCTGCTCGCCCTGGCGCTGGCCGGGTGCACGGCGATGGACGTCGTCACGATCCTGCGGAAGATGCGCGAGCCGGTCGAGGGGCTCAGCGTGGAGGTGAGCGGCGAGAAGGCCGACGACCACCCCAGGCGCTATCTCTCACTGAAGATCGTCTATCGCCTGAAAGGCGACCTCGACGAGCGCAAGGTCGGGCGCGCGATCCAGCTCTCGGAGGACAAGTACTGCTCGGTCGAGGCCACGCTCCGGCCCGGCGTGCACATCTCCTCACAGGTCGTCATCGAGCGCTGAGCCGGCGCCCCGGTCCGCTCCAACCGGGCGGCCGGGCTTGTTCCGGATTTCACACTACAACCACCGTGTTTACAGGGAAAGTTGCTGCCTGTACTATCTCGCGCAGCACACTGCCCGAAGGAGGTGCGTGGACCGCGATCACGAGCTGTCGGCCGTCCTGGCAGACGACACCCGCTACCGGATCTACCGCAGCATCGCGGAGCACCCCGGTGAGGACGTCACGGTGGCCGACGTCGCCGCCAGCTTCGGCCTGCACCCCAACGTCGCCCGCATGCACCTCGCCAAGCTCGAGCAGGCGGGCTTCCTCGCGACCGACTTCCGGCGCAGCGCGGGCGGGGGCCGGCCTGCGAAGCTGTACCGGCTCAGCGACGTCGTGGTCACCTTCGGCTTCCCGCCGCGCCGCTACGAGCTGCTCTCCCGGCTCGCGCTGGAGGCGCTCGCGGCGGGCGGCTCGCGCGACGACGCCCTGCGCGCCTGCCGCGAGGCAGGCGCCGAAGAGGGCAGGCGGGCGCTTGCGCAAGAAGCGCGTCCGCCGGCCGACGCCGCCCAGGCGGCCGACCTCGTCCAGCGCATCGCCGAGTTCCAGGGGCTCCTCCCGGTCGTGCAGTGGCGCGAGGACGAGCTCGAGATCGTCGTCAACAACTGCACCTTCAGGGAGCTCTCCGGCGCCGATCCCGACCTCGTGTGCGCCATGCACCGCGCCTTCCTCGAGGGCGTCCTCGAGGTGGTCACCGCCGGGCTCGGCCGCATCAGGATCGACTCCGGCGATTGCCGCATCAGCTGCGGCGACGCGCGCTGCGAACTGCTCTGCACGTTCACCCGGAATGGCGACGACGGGGCCCTCTCCGGCGGGTGATACAGTAGCGGGACCGCACACGAGGAGGGGCCGGTGAACGTCGACGAGGCGATCCACGATCTCCTGAGTTTCTCCAGTGACGTCAAAGCCGTCGCCGTCATCGGCGAGGCCGGCGACGTCGTGGCGGCGGCGCCTTCGGCTGACGCCGCCGCGCTCCAGTCCGCCGCCGCCGGCCTCTGGGCCGCGGCCGAGGCATGTGCCCAGTCGTCCGCAGGACCGCTCGAGCACGTCGTCGTGCAGGACGCCCACGGCGCCGTCGCCATGCTCCGCGACGGCTCTCGCGGCATCGTCGCCGTGACGGGGCCGCAGCCCGCCGTGGGGCTGCTCCTGTTCGACCTCAGGACGTGCCTCACCGACACCGCCCCCGGGGAGGCCACATGAGCCACAAGATGCGCTTCGTCTTCATCGTGGCCGTCGTCCTCCTGCTGGCCGGCGCCGGCGTGTACGTGCGCCGCAAGGCGCGCGCCGACGCGGCCGCGGCCGTGCAGCTCGGCTTGCGCGACGGCGCCGCCCAGGACCTCTCCGCCTCCGAACCGGGCGTCTCGGCCGTGCAGGCCGCGGCCGCCCAGGTCCGCGCGGCCTTCCAGGACACCTGATGGACGTCGCTGCCTTCGACCGGGGCCTCATCGAGGCCACGCTGGCGCGCGCGCTGCGCCACGGCGGCGACTTCGCCGAGGTGTACCTGG
>CAIXSE010000782.1 GCA_903921965.1 uncultured Thermoleophilia bacterium
AGCTCGACGGCCACCCCCTCCGCGACCCGGCCATGACCAGGTACCTGTCGGCTTCGCTCGCCGGACGGGGGTCCTCGATCACCGTCGGACTGCTCTTGATGATGTCGTCGAAGGAGTACGTCCAGACGATCTTCCCGGTCTCGAGGTCGATCTTGTGGAGCTTGCGGTCGAAGGCGCCCCACAGCAGGTAGAGCGTGCCGTCCTCGCGGACGATGACGGGCTGGCCCGTCCAGCCGCTTCCCGACCAGGGCGTGTTCGGGTGCTTCTTCGTCACCTTCTGGACCGGTGCCGTCATGCCGCCGCCGATGAAGGTCTTCCAGACGAGGCCGAGCCTTTTCGGCGGCGGCCCCAGGCCGTACAGCCGCCGCGTCTCGTCGCCGAGGAACGTGGAGACCTTGACGCCGTCGCCTCTGGCCACGATGGGCGGCGGCGGGTCGACCGCGACCGGGCCCGGGAAGGACGCGGTGGCGAGGGTGAGGCGGCCCGCCTGCGGCCCGCCGCCCTGCGCGTCTCCGTCGGCGTGCCCCGTGTCCTGCGCGTCTCCACCGGTGACCCCGGCCCACAGGCGCTGCGCCTGACCGCTGCGCGCGGCCACGGCGGCCACCGCCGCGACGACCAGCAGGACGAGGGCCACGACGAGCAGGGTGCGCCTGCGCCGCCTGCGCCGCTGCCGCAGAACCTGCTCGCCCTGGGAGACGTACACGCGGTACGGCGGCCGCCTCTGTCTGCGCCGGGCGCTCACGATGGCCAACAGTATCACCGCAAGGACCGGGCGCCCGGCCGCGTTCCTCGGGTGGACGGCGCGCCCGGGTGCGAGCGTTCCGGAGGCTACGGGTATACAACTAGGATGAGGTGTCGCTGTGGAGGCGGCGCCGGGCTGAGTGAGACCTCGACACTGAGGGGCGTGAGGTTCACGCGAAGGAGGGAGTCATGAGGGGACGTTTCATCATCTTGTTAGCGTGCGCCGCGGTACTCCTGCTGTTCGGCGCCCCGGCCGTACAGGCAGTACCCGGCATGTACGTGAGCGACCTCTCGCCCACGCACGGGGCGCGGGGGGCTGTGGTCGAGTGCACGGTGTCCGGCTGGTTCTACCATCCGCTGAACTCGAGCATCTTCGCGCCCAGCTTCTCGCTCACGCACGGCACGTACACCATCGACGGCTGGACGAGCGGCATCGACTACACCGGCACCCACGCGTACGTGTCGTTCGACATCCCGATGGGCGCCCCGACGGGGCTCTACACCCTCGAGGCCTGGCAGACCACGCTGCCCGGGCCGGTCACAGAGTACGACTTCCTGACCAACGCCTTCGAGGTGGTCACCGGGCCGCACATCCGCGCGCTCGACCCCGACCGCATCGTCGTCGGCGCGAACCGTACCGACGTCATGGTGTTCGGCAGCGGCTTCGTCCGCTCGGCGGCCCCCGGCGGCTCCAACAGCGTCGTGCTGATCGACGGCTTCGAGGTGCCCACCTGGTTCCTCTCCGACTCCAGGCTGGTGGCGTCCATCCCCGCCGCGATGCTCGTGCGCACGGGGGTCCTGCACGTCGCGGTGGTCAACCGCGCCGCCTTCCCCGGCGGCGACGTGTACAGCAACGTCGTCAACCTGCCCGTGTACATCCCGCCGGTCATCAGCGCGCTGTCGCCGACGAGCGTGATCAAGGGCGGTCCGGCGTTCACCCTCACCGTGACCGGCTCCAACTTCGCCGTGGGCTGGGGCGGGGCCGTGGTGCGCTGGAACAACTGGGAGCTCACCACGTTCCACGACTCCACGCAGCAGTTGCGGGCCACCGTGCCGGCGTCGCTCATCGCGTCTCAGGGCGTCGCCACCATCACGGTCCGCAACGGTGGTCCCGGCGCGCCGGTCTCCAACGGCGTGGTCTTCAGCGTCCTCGCGCCCACGCCGGTGCTGAGCGCGCTCAGCCCCACCTCGGTCTGGGCCGGCTACGTCAAGAACGACGTCGTCCTCAGCGTCTCCGGGAGCAACTTCATGACCGGGGCGCGCATCGCGCTGAACGGCGTCGAGAAGACCAACACGACCTTCGTCAGCGCCACGCAGGTCACGGTGCCGCTGGCGGCGGCCGACATCGCCAACCCGGGCACCGTGAACGTGAGTGTCAAGAACGGGCCGTTCCCGCCCGGTTACCCGAGCGCCACCACGCTGCCGCTCACCGTGGCCGCCGAGACGACCACACCGCAGGTCAGCATCGGCGGCGCCGACGGCGCCTGGCACAACGGCCCGGTGCTGCTGAGCTTCGCCGCGAGCGACAGCCAGTCCGGCGTGCAGAAGGTGCAGTACATGGCCCCGCCGGGCGTGCCCTCGTGGACCGACGGAACCTCGTACACCGTCCCGACCACGACGCAGGGCGCCATCACGGTCTCGGCCCAGGCGCTTGACTGGTGCAACAAGGTCGGCTCCGCGACCGCGACGGTCTACATCGACACGACGCAGCCGCGCACCCGCACCCTGGACAACTGCACCGTGCGGAAGGGCGGCAACGCGCGCCTCAAGTTCCGCGTGGAGGAGCCGTCCAACCTGAGCCCCAAGTCCAAGGTCACGATCAGGATCCTGCGCGCCGACGGCTCGCAGGCCAAGAAGCTCGAGTACCCGAGCGTGCCGATGAACCGTGACCGCGTGGCCGGGTTCACCTGCAACCTCAAGAAGGGCACGTACACCTGGGAGGTGTACGCGACCGACC
>CAIXSE010000783.1 GCA_903921965.1 uncultured Thermoleophilia bacterium
ACCAGCCGGCCGTTCAGGAGGGCCACGTGGGCGAAGCGCTGCGAGGCCGTCTGCATGTCGTGCGTGCTCACGAGGACGGTGATGCCGAGGCGGCGGAGGCGGTCGAGCAGCTCCAGCAGCGCTTCCTTGGCGTTCACGTCCACGCCGGTGAAAGGCTCGTCCAGCAGCAGGACGTGGGGTTCCTGCGCCAGGGCGCGCGCCAGGAAGACGCGCTGCTGCTGGCCCCCAGAGAGGTCGCCGACCGGGCGCTGCGCGAGGTCGGCGATGGAGAGCTCCTCGAGGCAGCGTTCCACGGCGGCGCGGTCGGCCGCCTTGGGCCGCCGCAGCCACCCGAGGCGGCCGTAGCGGCCCATCATCACGACGTCGGCCACGGTGACGGGGAAGCTCCAGTCGATCTCCTCCCGCTGTGGGACGTACGCGATCGGCTCGGGGGCACCGTGCGGGTCCCGGTCGCGCCGCTCGATGCGGCCCTCGCGCAGCGGCAGCAGCCCGACGAGGGCCGTGAACAGCGTCGACTTGCCGGCGCCGTTGGGCCCGACCACCGCCACCTGCCCGCCGTGCGGCACCGACAGCGTCACGTCCTGCAGCACGGCCCGCCCGTGGTAGGCCACGGTGACGTGGTCCAGGGCCAGGCAGGGCGGCTCGTGTGCGTCGGCGTGCGTGCTCCGGGGCAGGTCGGGCCCGGAGCGGTGCTCCGCAGGCACACCGCTCACTGGAGCGCCTCCACGATGCGCCGCGTGTCGAACTTCATCATGTCGATGTAGGTCGGCGCGACGCCGCCCGCGGGGGTGAGCGAGTGGTCGAGGAGGTCGGTGACCACGGCTACGCCCGTCTCGGCGGCGAGCTGCTTCGCCAGCTCCGGGTTCTCGTCGGTCTCCACGAAGATCGCCCGGGCGCCGCTGTCGCGGATGGCGCTGGTGAGCTCGCCGAGCTGCTGCGCCGTCGGCGACTCCGACGTCCCCGTGCCCGGGATGACGGTGCCGACCACCTGGAGTCCGTACCGGTCGGCGAAGTACCCGTGGCTGGCGTGGTTCATGACCAGCTTGCGGTCGGCCTCGGGGATGCGGGCGACCTGGCCGGCGATCCAGGCGTCGAGCGCGTCGAGCTTCTTCTCGTAGGCGGCGGCGTTGGCCGCGTACGTCGCAGCCCCGGCCGGGTCGGCCTTGCTGAACGCGTCGCGGATCGTGGCCACGTACGCCTTCACGAGTTCGGGGTCGAGCCAGAAGTGGGGGTCGGTCTGGCCGGCGTCCAGGGGCGGCTCGCCGGCCTGGGGCGTGCGGCTCTGGAGCCCGGCGGAGGCTTCAACGGTGCTTGCGGAGCCGCCGGCGTTGCGGAGCGTGTCGAGGAGCGGGCCCTCGAGGCCGCCGCCGTTCACGACCACGAGGTCGGCCTCGGCGGCCTTCGCGAGGTCGCGCGGCGCCGGTTCGAAGGCGTGGGGGTCGGCGCCGGCCGGGACGAGGGTGTCGACGGTGAAGCGGTCGCCGGCGACGTTTTGGGCGATGTCGGCGAGGAAGCTCTCGGCGGCGACGACGCTGAGCGCGCCGCCGGACCGGTCGCCGCCGCCCGAGGAGCCGCAGGCGCCGGCGGCCGCCGCCATCATGACGACGGCGGCGACGGCGGCGAGGACGAGCAGCCGCCTCACGGCCTGGCCTCGTCGTCGCCGTGCGGCGCGGGACCGGTCGCGGCGCACGCCGGGCACACGCCGCTGAGCTGCAGGAAGTGCTCGGTGATGCGGTAGCCGGTCTGCTCGGCGGCCGCGTCGACGACGGACTGCATGTGACAGTCGGTGAACTCCTGCACGCTGCCGCAGCGGGCGCACACGACGGTGTGGCCGTGCGCCGACCCTGCCGGCACGAACGCTTCGCAGTGGTCGGGTCCGTGCACGCGGCGCAGGGCCCCGATCTCGCTGAGCACCTCGAGCGTGCGGTACACCGTGGTGAGACCCAGCTCGGGGCAGCGGGCCCGCGCGGCGTCGAACACCTGGAGAGGGCTCACGCTGGACGACGCCTCGGAGACGGCGGCCAGCACGGCCCGCCGCTGCCGCGTGAGCCGCAGTCCGCGGTCGTTGAGCGTGCGCGCTATCCGATCGGCGTCGAGCGGCACCAGCCGCCTCCCTCGCGATGAAACTGAAAACCGTTTTCAGTAGACGCAAGCCTAGCAGGACGACCGGGGGAGGGCAACGCGGGGGTACACGCGGTCGCAGGGGCGTCGAGCGGCGCCGGCCGGACCGGCGTGACGGACGCCGGCCGCGCGTCGTCAGGCGCCCTGCGTCTTCTTCGGCCGGGAAGACCGTGCCGGGGCCGTCGTCCTGACCCGTGGCTGCTTCGTGGCGCGGGGTCCCGTCGCGGACGGCTGCGGCCGCTTGATCGCGCGGAGTCCCGGCCGCTGCTCCTGCAGCGGGTGCGTGGGCACGGCCTCCGTGCCGGTGAGCGCGGGGAGACGGGGCGCGCCCGACCGCGAGGACGCCGCGGCCACGCCACGCCTGACGACCGCGGCCACCTGTGCGCCGGCGTCCGCGGCGCGGGCGACCGCGGCGCCGTGCGGCTTGGGTGGCCTCAGGCCGGCGGCGACGGCGCCGTGTGCCTCCGCGAGGCGGTGCCGGAGCAGGTCCGGCGCGTTGCCGGGCCTCGCCCGCGACGGCCGCGCCGTGCCCCCGGGATGCCGGCCGCCGGCCGCTCGCCGGTGAGCCTCCCCGGCGAGTCGCCACGCCCACCTCTCCAGGGCGGCCGGCGTCACGGTCCGCAGCCGCGGCCTGTGTCCGGCGGCGGTGTCTGGCGCCTCGAGCAGCCGCGTCGGCCAGACGGGCGCCCTCCCGAGAGTCCGCACGTCGAGCCGCCCGGCGGCCGCGGCGAGCGTTGCGGCGGCCGGGACGGCCTGCTCTGCCGTGGGACGACCGGAGGGCGTGACGGGAGACGGCGTCCGTGCCTGGGCCTCTGCGGCGGCGACGGCCACGCGCTGCGGGTGCCGGGCGGTGTGGCCGGTGTACGCCTCCGCACCGCCGTAGGCGGCGACCGACGTGGCGGCGACCACGACCGCCGCGGCCTTGACGACGCCCACGCCCGCGAGCTTGGCGGCGACCATGCCGGTGAAGCTGAGTGTGCCCGCCGCCGTCCCTGAGGACGTAGCCGCGGAGGCCACGCCGGCGGCCGTCGCGGCCGCGGCACCCGACCCCGCGGCGGCGCTCGCGCCGGCCGCG
>CAIXSE010000784.1 GCA_903921965.1 uncultured Thermoleophilia bacterium
GCCGCCAGGGCGCGCACGGCGGCGCGCGCCTGCTCGCCGCAGCCGAGCACGCCGGCGCGCTCCACGCCGCCGCGCGCGAGGTAGCGGGCGGCGACGCCCACGCTCGCGCCCGTACGCCAGGCCGTGATCGTGCCAGCGTCCATCACGGCTTCCGGCAGGCCGGTGTCCGGGTCGCCCAGCACGACGAGCCCGTTGGTGAGCGGCAGGCCGCGCGCCGCGTTCTGCGGGTAGAGGGTGACCCACTTGGCGCCGAGGGCGCGCTCCGCGGGCAGGTACGCGCCCATCACCTGCGAGAACTCGGCGCCCTCGCCGTGGATGGTGAGCTTGGGCGGCATGACGGCGCGGCCCTCGCCCCTGGCGCGGCAGGCCCCGTCCACGGCGTCGACGACCTCGCCGGCGCCGATGCCCAGCGCGGCGAGGTCGGCGCGGCTGAGGTAGAGGAGGCCCGCGCCGGACCCGGGCCGCTCCTGCCCGCCGGCGTCCTGCGGCGGCGCTGCGCTCATCGCCCGGCCCCCAGGTCGCGCGCGGCCGGGACGCCGGCGAGCCCGGTGGCCGTGCGCACGGAGGCGAGCACGGCCTGCGCGAGCACGGTCGCGGCCGCGGACCCCACGGCCGTGACGTCCGCGGCCACGCCCGAGGCGCCGGTCGCGAGCGCGAACACCGTGTCGCCGTCCATCATCGTGTGCACGGGGTCGATGGTCCGCGCCAGGCCGTCGTGCGCCATGCGCGCCACCTTGGCCGCTTCCGGCTTGGCGAGCACGGCGTCGGTGGCCACCACGGCGATGGTCGTGTTGCCGCCGATGCGCAGTCCGGACGAGTGCTCGCGCAGCCAGGCCGTGGTGCGCTCGAAGCCGCCCTCGGGGCGCCGCGGCCCCGCGAGCACGGCGCCGGAGGCCGGGTCCACCACGTCGCCGCAGGCGTTGACGGCCACGAGCGCGGCGACCGTCACGCCGCCGGCGAGCCGCAGGCTCGCCGAGCCGAGGCCGGTCTTGGTGGCGCGCTCGAAGCCGAGCATCTTGCCGACGGTGGCGCCCGTGCCAGCGCCGGCGCAGCCCTGCGCCACCGGCGCCGTGGAAGCCTCCTCGCAGGCAGCCTCCCCGGCGGCCGCGTCGGGACGCACGTCGGCGCGGCCCACGACGAGGTCGAACAGCACGGCCCCGCAGACGAGCGGCACGCGCACGGGCCCCACCTGCACCCCGCGCCCGCGCGCCTCGAGCCAGCGCATCACGCCGCCGCAGGCGTCGAGGCCGAAGGCGCTGCCGCCGCCCAGCACCACCGCGTGGACGCGCTGGACGGCGTTCACGGGGTCGAGCAGGTCGGTCTCGCGCGTGCCCGGCGCCGAGCCGCGCACGTCCACCCCGGCCACGGCGCCGTCGCCGTCGCAGAGCACGACGGTGCAGCCGGTCGCGGCCTCGAGGTCGGTCCAGTGGCCGACGGCGAGGCCGGCGACGTCGGTGAGCGTACCGTTCATTGGCCCTCCCGCGACGGTGACGGACAGGCTGGAGGATACCGCAGCGTCCCGCGGCCGGGCCCGAGGACACGGACGCCGCGGACGAGGTCGCGAGCGGCACGGGCTACCCCCGGCGCCGGAGCCTCAGGTCACTGGAGCCGGCTGATCCCCGCGAGCGCGTGCTGGAAGGCGGCCTTGGCCGGCTCGCCGCGCACGGTGAACATCACGTGCCGCAGCGCCGTGCCGCGGTGCGCGCGAAGATAGGCGACCGTCTCCGCCACCATGATGTCGGCGCACTGCCCGACCGGGAAGCCGCAGGCGCCGGTGCCGAACGCGGGCAGCGCCAGCGAGCGGGCGTGGCAGTGATGCGCCGCGTCGAACGCGGAGCGCGTGGCGCCGGCGATGGACGCGGCGTCGGTCCGCGGCGTGATGCCGTCGGTGAGGGCGACGTGGATCACCCAGCGGGCGATGAGGTCGTGGCCGGTGGTGACCACCGCCTCGCCGAGCCCGATGGGACCCTGCAGCATGGCCTCGATCTCGATGGCTTCGCCGCCGGCGGCCTTCACCACGGCGCCGACGCCGTGGTCCATCTCCAGACGGATGCTGGACGGCGTGGCGAGGGCGTCCACCTCGAGCTTGACGATGTCGCTGTCGGCGACCTCGAGCTTGGTCTTGCGGACAGACGTCTTCATGGCCCTCCAAACACCGGGAAGCGACGAACGGACGGCGCGATTATACCTGCTCGGGCACCGCGACCGGCCGGCGGCGTAGAATCGCCGGCGGAGGGGGTGCTTCATCGCCGGCACGACGCTCATCTGGATCGGCGGCGGCTTCGTCATGGCCGCCAGCTGGGGTGTGGTCTCGGTCGTCAACAAGCGGCTCCTCGACGACGTCCGCCCCCTGGCCCTCAACTTCCTCGTGCGCCTGGTCGCAACCGCCGGCCTGCTGCTGGTCGCGGCGCCGCTGACCGTCTTCGGCCTGTGGCCCTACGGCTTCGGCATCAGCCTCGAGAGCGCCCTGCTGATCGCCGCATCGGCGACGGTGACGTGGGTCGTCGGCTTCACCGCGTACACCTACGCACTCCGCGCCGGGCGCGTCGGCGTGGTGACGCCGCTGACGAGCACCGACCCGCTGTGGACGGCGCTCTTCTCGTTCGTCCTCGCCGGAGCCGCCCTGTACCTCTCGACGCTGGCGGGGATGGCGGTGACGATGCTGGGCGTGGTGCTGCTCTCGCGCTGGATGGGCGACACGACGATGGCCGGCGGGGCGCCGGACGAGGTGGCCGCCGCGGGCGGGGCCGCGGACGCGGCGGCGCACGGGACCGCCGGCGGGGCCGGCGCAGC
>CAIXSE010000785.1 GCA_903921965.1 uncultured Thermoleophilia bacterium
GCCCGCGGCGCCGCCCGCCACCCCGCCGGCCCCGCCCGCCGCGGCACTCCCGCCGTGCTCGCCGGAGCTCGAGGCCGCCCCGCCGCCGGCTCCGCCGTCCGGCGGCTGCCAGTACGCCTCGAGGCCCATCTCGTCGGCCACTGCCCAGAGCAGCTCGGCGGCGGTGAGCGGCCGTTCGGCGTCCGCCCGGCGCAAGGCCTCGCCGAGGCCCTCGACCTGGCGGACCAGGCCGCTCAGCGGCCGGCGTCCGCCGGCCGGCTCCGCCGCCGCCGCGGCCCTGAGCGTCTGCCACGGCGAGGCGGCGGCCGCGACGCGCTCCGCCGCGGCGCGGCCGATGTACCTGTTGGGCCGGTCCAGCAGGTGCGCCAGCCGGCCGCCGTCGAGGAGCTCCGGGGCCCGGACGAGGCCGACGTAGTCGCGCAGCAGGCGCGCGGCCGGGTGTGTGAACAGCCGGCAGCCGAGCGTGGGCGTGCGCGGGATGCCGTCGTCGTCGAGGGCGAGCGCCACGAGCAGCTGCTGGGAGCGGTAGCGGCACAGCACCGCGAGGTCGCGCCACGCGCACGCGTGGCGCTCGCGCTCGGCGCGCAGGAACGCGCAGACCGCGGCCGCCCTCTGCGGCCAGAGGGGCGCGCCGGCGAAGCGCACCGCGCCGTCGTGAGCGCCGTCCCGCGGGCGGATGTCCTTCTCTTCGCGCACGGTGTTGTGGGCGACGAGCCGCGCCCCGGCCTCCACCACCGCCCGCGAGCTGCGGTAGTTGGTCCGCAGGACGTAGGTCGCGGAGTGCGGCGGCGGCGGCATGCGGGCGTGGAACTCGAGGATCCCGCGGGGGTCGGCGTGCCGCCAGCCGTAGATGAGCTGGTCGTCGTCGCCCACCACGAACAGGCGCCGGTGCGGGCGCGAGAGCACGTCGACGAGCGCCAGCTGGGCGCCGTTGAGGTCCTGGAACTCGTCCACGAGCACGTGCGTGAAGCGGTCCTGGAGCGACCTTCGCCGCTCGGGCGCGGCGAGCATGCCGGCGACCGCGAACCAGATCTGGTCGTCGAACGACTGGCGCCCCGCGGCTTGCTGCAGGCGCGCGTACTCGGCGTGCGTGGGGCCGAACGGGACGCTCACGGGCGACGGGCCTTCGGCGGCCGCGAGCTGCAGCGTGACCTCGCCGGGGTCGTGGAGGGCGGCGCGCACCAGGGTGAGCGCGGCGAGACAGGCTCCGACGGGGTCGCTGCCGTGTGCCGGCCGGAGGCCGCCGGCGAAGAGGCCGGCCGCATCCATCGCCCGCCGCATCAGGACGCGCTGCGCCGGGCCTTCGAGGTCGACGGTGATGCGGGCGCCGGCCACCTGACGCTGGTAGCGGTAGCCGAGCGCGTTGAAGGTGGCGCAGTGCACACCGGCCGCCGGAGGCGGGCCCGGCCGCCGCCGGGTCTCGCGCTCCGCGGCCGGCTCGAGCCGCCGCGTCGACGGGATCCCGAGCACGGCGAGCCGTTCTTCGAGCTGTTCGGCCGCCTCGCGGTTGAAGGCCAGGAGCAGGATGCCGCCGGGGTCGGCACCGCGACGGACGAGCTCGGCCACGCGGCCGACCAGCGTCTTCGTCTTGCCCGAGCCGGCCGGCGCCAGCACGCGTGCCGGCCCGGCCTGGTGGCCGACGGCGGCGCGCTGCGCGGAATCGAGCGAGTCGTCGGGCGGAGGTACCGCGGCGGCGCCGCCGGCGGCCGCCGGCGCGGCGCCGATGCGTCGCGGCCTCGCGGCGCCCGGCGGCTCCACCCGGCCGGCGGCGACGCCCAGCAGCCGCCCGATGTCCTCGAGGTCGAGGAGGGCGCGTTCGCGCAGGTCCAGCGGACGCGGCGCGAGGAGCGGCTCGCCGAAAGGGAAGCCGAGGCAGTACGGCAGGCCCCGGACCACGAGGGGGTGGACGAGGCGCAGCAGCACCGCCTCCGCGCGGGCGCTGAAGTCGGTGGCGGAGCCCTCCCACAGCCACATGCCCGCCGCCTCGCGGGCGCGCCAGAACGGGCCGGACGGCGTGCCGCCCGGATCGGCGGTCCAGTCGCGGCGCCAGGCGAAGCGCACTCCGGGCGCCGCCCCGGCCGCGCGCCGTGCGAGGTCGCGGCGCCCCTCGACATCGAAGAAGACGAGTCTGGGGCCGGCGGGACCGGCGGCGGTGTGGGGAGGCTGAGGCATCGGGCGGCGAACGTAGCAGGGGAGGCCGTCCGGGGCGAGGGTGACGTGGGCGCGCGCCGGTGGACGTTGACGCCGCCGGGTGCCGCGTCGTCCGGCATCCGTTGCCAGAACGGGCAACGGTTGCGCGCACCGGGCGGCCTGCGCGTGCCGGGCGGGACCCGGCCGGGTAGATAAGATGCACGCACGGCCGCCGGGGACCAGGCCGTGCCGAGGTGCGTGGGGCGGCCGCCGCTGTGGCGGGGAAGCAGATCGGGGAGGTGCTGAAACTGGACCGCTACGAGGCGCTCGTCGATCTCGCGTCCGCCGTCGCCGCCGGAGCGGTGCTGGCCGAGACCCTCCACCTCGTCGCGCGGTACACCGCCGAGGGGCTGAACGCCGAGCGCTGCGACCTGTACGACTACGCGGCGAAGAGCGACGAGTTCGTGGTGGCCGCATCGTTCCGCGCGCCGGGGCACATTCACGACGCTTCCGCCTGGGTCGGGACGCGCTACGACCCGGAGAACTGGCCGGCGCTCGACGACAGCGCCGACACCGGGCAGCCGGCGGTGCAGTACCGCGACGACCCGGACCTGCCGGCCGAGCAGGCGGCGCTCATGGACGAGGCCGGGGAGTCGGCCTCGGTGAGCGCGCCGCTGGTGTACGACGGGCGCGTGCTCGGCCTCGTGGACGCCGGCGACGGCGCCGAGGGCCGGCGCTGGTCGGAGGCCGACCTCCGCTTCCTCAGGGCGGCGGCCGACGTCAGCGCCGTCGCCGTGGCCATCGCCCGCTCGCAGGCTTCGCTTGCGGAGCAGGTCATCACCGACGAGCTCACCGGTCTGTTCAACTTCCGCCACTTCATGGAGCGGCTCCGGCGGGAGGTGGCGGTCTCCCGCAGGTACGGGCACGACCTCTCGCTGGTGCTCGTCGACCTGGACGGGTTCCGCCTCTTCAACCAGACCTTCGGGCGCGAGCGGGGCGACGCCGCGCTCGTCGAGGTCGCCGGCATCCTGGGCGAGGTCACGCGCGCCGACGTCGACATCCTTGCGCGCTACGGCCGCGACGAGTTCCTCCTGATCCTGCCGGAGACCAGGGCGAACGATCCCGAGCCGCTCACCGCCACGAGGGTCGCGGCCCGCATCCACGAGCGCATCGACGCGTACCGCTTCGAGAGCGAGCCGGGGTGCCGCGACGTGGCGCTGACGGCGAGCATCGGCATCGCCGGCATCGGTCTCGGCGGGTACTCTCCCGAAGAGCTCCTGAGCTGCGCGGAGAAGGCCGCCTACCTGGCCAAGCACGAGGGCAGGGACCGCATCGTCACCTTCGGGGCCTGAGGCTCCGCGCCGCCCGCCCGGGAGTGGCCGGCGGGCTCCCCGGACGCGTCCGTTGGCCGGCGACTGTCAAATCTGGCAGGGGCGCGGCCGATACACCCTGTGATGGCTGCTCTCCTCGAACATCTGGACTGGCTCACGGGCCGCGTGCCCAGCGAGGTGCGGACGCAGATCCGCCGGATCATCGAGGTCCTGGGGTACATCCCCCACGAGCAGCCGCTGGCCGTGATCACGGCCGACGGCGTGGTGCTCGCCGCGAACCTGCCTCTCCTCGACCTCGTCGGCTGCCACGAGGACGACCTGCTCGAGAGCGAGTGGTCCGACCTCATGCCGGGGTGGGACGAGCGGGCCTCACGCTGGGCCGAGGCCGACCTGCCCGACACGCACACGTTCGAGGCGCACCTGTGCTGCGGCGGGTCTGCGAGGCGGTGGACGCGCGTCGTGGCGGTCCCGGTCGTGGCAGGGAACGCCGAGGTGCCGCTTCCGCTGCCGGCGACCCTGGCCGCCTGGACGCTGTTCGTGAGCGACGAGACGCCCCGCCTGCCGGCGGTGCACGACCGGGGACGACGTGAGACCGCCGACCTCCTGCTCGACAGCCCGGGCGAGTACGCCGTCAAGCTGGATGCCGGGGGTGCCGTCGAGTTCGTGTCGCCGTCTCTCTGCAGGGTGCTCGGCGTCAGGCCCGCCGACGTCGTCGGCAGGCCGCTGGGATCGGCGCACGACGCGGTGGACGGCATGGGGGAGGAGCTGGACGCGCTGTGGAAGAAGATCTCGTCGCCGCCCTACCTCGCCGAGCGCGAGATGCTCCTGTCCACGCCGGGCGACGTGCGCACCATCGCGTGGACCTTCGAGGCGCTCCTCGGCGACGGCGGCGCGCTGCGCGGTGTGTTCGGCCTCGGCCGCGACGTCACCGAGCGGCGCGCCGCGGAGGCGGCCGCACGCCGCCGCCTGCAGCTCGAGACCATGCTGGCCGAGATCTCGTCGCGTCTGGGAGCCGCCGGCACCGCAGACACGGAGCAGGCCCTGGGCTTCGCCCTCTCGCACCTCGGCGAGGCGGCCGGCCTCGACGCCGTGGCCGTGCACGAGCTGACGGCCGACGGTGCCTCGGTCGCCTCGTGGCGTGAGTGGCGCCGGGACCACGGCGTGACCGCCGGCGCCCCGGGCCCCGTCCTCGGTGACCTGCCGTGGCTACGTTCGCGGCTGCTGGGCCGCGAGGTCGTGGCCGTGACCGCCGTCGACGAGCTCCCGGCCGAGGCCGCGGCGGAGCGCCGGCTGTGGGCGGGCGCAGGATTCAGGTCGGTGCTGGTGGCGCCGCTCGTCGTGGACGCCCGCGTCGGCGGCTTCCTCACGCTGACCACCAGCACGGGACCTCACGCGTGGGACGACGACGACCACTACGTTCTGCGGGTCGCGGCCGACCAGATCGCCGGCAAGCTCGTGTGGGCGGCCGACGCGCGCAACCTCGCGTTGGTGAGCGAGACGCTCCTCGGCTTCGGCCCCGACTTCGAGGGGAACCTCGCGGCGCTGTGCTCCGCGACGGGGAGGGTGACCGGCGCCGACTTCGTCCTCTACTGCCGCCGGCGCGGCGACGAGGTGGTCCTTGCGGCCACGTGGAACGCCCCCCCGGGTTTCGGTCCCGCGGTGCCGATCGTCGGCGGCGTGTGTCACGACGTGCTCGTCCACCAGGTCGACGACGCGCTCGTCGTGCCGCGGCTGCAGGACTCCTCGTACGCGCACAACAGTCCCATCGTGCGCGAGCACCGCCTGCAGGCGTTCGTGGGGTACCCGGTGCGGCGCGAAGGCGGAGCGCTCGCCGCCCTGGTCGCGTTCTTCAAGGCGGACGTCGAGCTGCGCGCCTCCCAGCTCGAGCTCGTGCGCATGCTCGGGAGAGCCGCGGTGGTCGAGGAGTCACGCCGGCTGGCGTACGAGCAGACCGAGCGCACGCTCGCGCAGATCGAGGAGGCCATGGAGCGGACGGTGGCGGCGCTGTCCGGCGCGCTGGCCGCCCGCGACCCGTACACCGAGGGGCACGAACTGCGCGTGGCGGCGCTGGCGACGGCCATCGGCGCTGGGCTCGGGCTGGCGGAGGGCGACCTGCGCCTCCTGCGCCTGGCCGCGACCGTGCACGACATCGGCAAGATCGTGGTGCCCGCGGAGCTCCTGAGCAAGCCCACGCGGCTCACCGCCGACGAGTTCGCGGTGATCAGGCAGCACTCGCAGGCAGGCTACGACCTCCTGCGGCCGGCCGCCCTTCCCGAAGTCGTGATGGAAGCCGTGCTGCAGCACCACGAGCGGCTCGACGGCAGCGGCTACCCGAAGGGCCTGGCGGGCGCCGAGATAGGGCTGTTCGGGCGGATCCTGGCCGTGGCCGACGTGGCCGAGGCGATGTCGTCGGACCGGCCGTACCGGCCGGCCCTCGGGATGGGGCCGGCGCTCGCGGAGCTGGAGAGCGGGAGCGGCACCCGCTTCGACCCGCAGGCCTGCGACGTCTGCTTCGCGCTGTTCCGGGACGGCGCCTTCAGCTTCGAGGCGCCGGAGCCGGCCGCGCTCAGGTAGCGCCGGCGCGGCCGGCAGGGGCGCGGACGCGCAGCGCCCGCGGCAGCAGCTCGACTTCCAGCGGCACGTCGCCCAGCGCCTCGCCGTCGACGTCGAGGGGGAAAAGGCCGCCGCGCGGAGCCGCGTGCGGCGCGGCCAGCGGCTCCAGCCGCAGGCTGCGGCAGCTGAAGTGGTTCACGCCGGGCTCGTCGGTGTGGGTGCCGGCGTAGACGGTCAGGAAACGACCCACGAGGCGCCAGCGGGTGCGTGTCTCGAACGCGACGACCTCGAGCAGGCCGTCGTCCGCCCGCGCCATCGGGGCGATGTTCATGCCGCCCCCGAACGTGGTGCCGTTGCACACGGCGACCGCGTGGGTGTCCAGCACCCGCTCGGCCGCCGTGCCGTCCGGCAGCACGTGCGCGCAGCGCAGGCGGAGGCGCCGGCACACGACGATGCCGCGGACGGCGGCCTGGCCGTAGGCGACGCGGCCGCCGAGGAAGGCCGGCGCCGTCGCGGCGTACCGGTCCACCAGGCCGCCGACGCCGGCCGAGAGGACGTTGACCCAGTACCGCTCGGCCGGGCGCCCGTCGTTCCCGGTGAAGCGCGCGAGGCCGACGTCGAGGTCGCGTTCGCCGCCGGCGGCGATCGCCGCCAGGTAGGCTTCGATCCGCGGCGCGATGCCCAGCGTGCGCCCGAAGTCGGCGCCGGTGCCGGTGGCCACGAGGCCCAGGGCCGGCGGCCGCGGGCCTCCCCGGCCCGGCTGCTCCGCCGTCCCGCCGGACGCCGCCGCTCCGCGGCCCTCGCCGGCGATCCCCCGCATGAGCCCGTCGGCGACCTCGCTGAGGGTGCCGTCGCCGCCCACGCTGACGACCAGCGGCCGGCGCGCGGCCACGGCCACGGCCGCCAGGGCGCTGGCCGCGTTCGGGCCGCTCGTCGGCGCCACGTCGATCTCCCCGATCCCCTCGCGCAGCGCCTGCAGCACGTGCGAGAGGTCGCGGCCGGTGCGGCCCCGCCCCGCCTTCGGGTTGACGATGACGAGCGGCCGCGACTCGGCCGCCCCCGCCCGGAGGCTCCCGGTCCGCGCGTCGTCGTGGCCGCTTGCAGGCATGCCCGCACGGTACCAGACGCCGCTCTCCAGGTCAGGTCCGGGCAGGGATTCCACGCCCAGCGCGCAATCAAGCACACGATGCCCGAGCCCGAGACCAGTGCCGAGACCGCCCAGCCGCGCGAGATCGCGCGCATCGAAGCGTTCAGCGACGGCGTCTTCGCCATCGCCATCACGCTGCTCAGCCTCGACCTCATCATCCCCATGCACGAAGACCTGGCGGCAGCCCTTGGGGACCTGTATCCGAATTTCTTCGCCCTCGGCCTGAGCTTCGTCGTCATCGGCTCCTACTGGGTGTTCCACCACCGGCTGTTCTCGGCGGTGGTCCGCTACGACCGCCGCCTCGTGTGGATGAACCTCCTGGTGCTGTTCTTCATCGTGGTGATGCCGTTCAGCACCAACGTCATCGCCGACTACGGCGCCGAGCCGCTGGGCGTGGTCGTGTACACCGTCAACATCGTGGGCGCGGGCCTGGCGAGCTGCGCGCTCACGGCCTACGTGTTCGTCGGCCGCCGCATGTGCGCGGCCTCCGTGACCGACCGGCGGATCCGTTACGCCATGGCCCGCAGCCTGGTGGTGCCCTGCTACTTCGCGGCCTCGCTCCTGCTGCTCCTGTTCTCCGTGCCGCCCAACGTGGTCGAGCTCTCCTGGCTGGGGATCATCGTCGCCAACGCCGTCGTGGAACGCCGTTTCCGTGACGTGACCAGGGGCTCCCGGCCGGCGACGCCGTCCGGCCCGGCGTAGTCCGCCCCCCCGGGAGCTCCTGCCCGGCGCGCCGGGACGGCGCCGTGCTGGCCCGCCGTCACGGCCGCGTAGTACCATCGAGTCTCGCAGTGCCCACTTCCTCCGGCACGGGAGGGTACCGTCGTGGCAGTCGTGGAGCCGGGCAGTTCCGCCGACTCGGCGAGGCGCCGTCACCCGCGCCTCGTCGAGCGCACCGCGTGGCTGCAGCGCCACGCGCTCGGCGTCACGGTCACCGCCGCGGCCCTCATCGGCCTCATCTTCGTCGTCGATGCCGCGGTCCACCCGGTCACCATGGCCGGGTTCTACCTCATCCCGCTGACCATGCTCGCCCTCACCGCGCGGGCCCGGCTCGTGGCCGCGGCGGGTATCGTGTGCGGTCTGCTCACCGTTGTCGTGTTCCTGTGGCAGGGCACGCTCACCGACAGCTACCTGTTCAACCTGCTGTACGGCGCGCTCGCGGGGCTCGGCCTCGTGATCGCCGCCTACCTCATCAGACGGCTCTCCACGATCAGCGAGTACGCCATCCTGCGGGCGCAGCTGGCCGAGACGGGCGCCGACATCCTCAGCGGCGGCACCCGCGACGACCTCGACGACCTGCTGCAGTACGCGCTGGAGCGCATGGGCGAGCAGCTCGAGGCCACCGGCGGCGCCGTGCTGCTGCTCGAGGACGGCGCCTGGCGCGGCCACGCCGGCTTCGGTCTGGGTGTGCCGGCCGGCGACATCTCCGGGGCGTACGAGTCGGCGCCGCTCGCGGCCGAGGTCCTGCGCGGCGAGACCTCGCTGGCGCGCGTGTTCTCGGCCTCCGACGCCCCCACGCTGGCGCCGCTCACCGCCCACCTGCGTCTCGAGCGTGTGCTCATCGTCCCCATCCACGCCATCGACCGCGAGCTCGGCATCCTGGTGTTCAACCGTCCCGAGATCAGCTCCGACTACGCCCGCGACCAGATCGCCGCCGCCGAGTACGTGGCCGGCTACCTCGGCGTGGCCATCGACAACGTCCGCCTCATGACCGAGCTGAACACGCGCCGGCGCGACCTCGAGATGGTCCGCGACGCGAGCCTCGACTTCGCCCAGAGCCTCGACATGTCGGAGGTGCTCGAGGCCATCGTCACCCGGCTGCTCAGCGTCCTCGGCATGCACGC
>CAIXSE010000786.1 GCA_903921965.1 uncultured Thermoleophilia bacterium
AGGGCGAGTGGCCCGACCTGACGCTGCGCGCCGAGGCCGCGCGCCTGAAGTTCGCCGAGCATATGGACGACGACCTCAACACGGCCGGCGCCTTCGGCGAGCTGTTCGCCCTCATCGGCGAGGCGCGGCGCTACCTGGCCGCGGTGGACCGCGGCGAGGCGCCGCTCGACGCCGAGGCGCTGGTGGCCGTGTGCGAAGTGCTGCGCGAGTCGCTCGGCGTGCTCCTCGTGCCGCTGCCGGCTCCGCCGGTCGCGGAGACCTCGGCCGGCAACGTCGCCGGCGACGACGCCGCGGCCTGCGCGACCGGCGTCCTGGCGCTCGCCCCGGCCGCCCGGCTGGCAGAAGACGAGCGCTGGGCAGACGTGGAGCTGGTGTACGCGGACCGCCTGTCGTGCGGCGACGCGTCGTACGCCTGCGTGCTCCGCGACCACTTGCGCGGCGAGAAGGACTGGGCGGGGGCCGACCGCATCCGCGACGAGCTGCAGGAGGCCGGCTTCGAGGTCCGCGACACGCCGCAGGGCACGCAGGTCGTGCGGCGCTGAACCGCGTCTTCAGGAGAACTGCGTGAGGAAGGCGACCGAGCCCATCATGCCGCCGGCGACGGCGCAGAACACGGCCGCCCAGCCGAGCTTCGCCCCCCACGTGAGCGGGAGCTCGGGGGCCGGGGCCGCCTCCTCCGCGGGCGGGGACGCCGGCCTGGGCTGCGGCGCGACCATCGCCACGAGCGCGAGCGCTGCGGCGGCGACCTCGAGGGCTGCGGCAGCGCCCGCCGCCACCGCGCCCACGCCGCCGCCCATCGCCGTCAGCGGCAGCAGCACCAGGAGCGGCGGCGCGCAGATGGCGATCGTGAGCAGTGAGCGCAGTCGCGGCCGGCGTGCGGTCAGCACCGCCGCGCCCAGCAGGAGCAGCGGCGAGGCGATCGTCCACCACAGCAGAAAAGTGATGCTGGTGGCCGCCAGCCAGTGCGGCCACTCTCTTGTCGCGGCGAGCAGCATGGGCGCAGCATACCCGAGCGGAGGCGGCAGGATGCCGGGTCCGGTGCCCGGGCAGCCCGGGCGGGGGGTCTGACGGCGTGGAGTGGATCTACGGGCGCAACGTCGCCGAGCTGGCGCTCAGGTCCGGCGCGCGGCGCCGCGCACACCGCGCGGCGGTCACCGCGCCGGCCCTGGCGAAGCTGCGCGACGTGCTGCCGCGCTCGCTGCCCGTGGAGACGGTGGATCCGGCACGGCTGGACGAGCTCACCGGCAGCCGGGAGCACCAGGGCGTTGCGCTGCAGGTCGACCCGTACCCGTACGTGTCCGCCGACGAGCTGCTCGGCGCCGACCTCCTGGTCGTGCTCGACGAGGTGAGCGACCCGCGCAATCTCGGGGCGGTGGCGCGCAGCGCGCTCGCTGCCGGCGCGGCGGGGCTCGTGGTGCCGCGGCACCGCTCGGCATCGGTCACGCCGGCGGCCGTCAAGGCCTCGGCCGGCGCCCTCGAGCACCTCCGCGTCGCCCAGGTGACCAACGTCGTCGCCCTGCTCAAGGACGCCAAGCGTGCGCAGAGCTGGGTCTATGGTGCCGCCGGCGAGGCCGGGCTCTCGTACCTCGACCTCGACCTCACCGGTCCTGTGGTGCTCGTGTTCGGCGCCGAGGGCAAGGGGCTGCGCCCGCTGGTGGCGCGCACGTGCGACGAACTTGCCGCCATCCCCGTCGAGGCCCCGGTGGAGAGCCTCAACGTCAGCGTGGCGGCGGCGCTGTTCCTGTTCGAGGCGCGCCGGCAACGGGCGGCGGCCGGCCGGCCCCCGGGGCGCCGGTGCCCGGCACCCTGTACATCGTGGACGGCTACAACGTCCTGCACCACATCTTCCGCGGCGCGTCCAAAGATGAGATCTTCGCGCGCCGCGACTGGCTCGCCGACAGGCTCGCCGGATTCGCCGCGCTCCACGGCGCCCGCGCCGTGCTGGTCTTCGACGGGCACGGCGCCGAGAGCACCAGCAGCGTGCCGTTCAAAGGCGGCCCGCTCGAGGTCGTCTTCTCGGGCGGCAAGTTCACGGCCGACACGCTCATCGCCAGGCGGATCGCGGGGCGACAGGCCGACCAGCGCGTCGTGGTCGTCTCGGCCGACCAGGAGGTCCAGCGGACGGCGGCGCGGGCCGGCGTGAGCCGCATGACGCCGCGTGAGTTCACGGCCGAGCTCGGCCCCACGAACGAGACTCTTGCTTCTTCGCAAGAAGTCAGTACAATGCCCTCACGGCTTGAGGATAAAGTAGACCCTGAGACTTTGCGAAGGCTCGAGGAACTGCGGAACAGGCCGACATAGCCCGGGGAGCTTCGCCCTCCCCGGGTTTTGCAGGGTAAACACACTCGTGCAAGGCACACGCCGACGCCGGGGGGGCAACAAGATGGCGCGTCAGGCCGACCACAGCCGTTCCGCAGGCTCAAGTCACAACCCTCAACCCTTCAGTGAGAGTGCCGACTTCGCCCTCGTCCAGGCCTTCAGGCGCGGCAACCGCGCCGCGCTGGACGCCCTCATGCTCCGCTACCACCAGTTCGTGCGCCTGAAGGCGAGTTCGTACTTCCTCGCCGGCGGCGACGCCGAGGACCTCATCCAGGAGGGCATGCTGGGCCTGTACAAGGCCGTCCGCGACTACCGCGACGACCGCCAGGCCTCGTTCCGCAGCTTCGCCGAGCTCTGCATCACACGGCAGATCATCACGGCCATCAAGACGGCGACGCGCCAGAAGCACGTGCCCCTCAACGGCTACCTGTCCTTCAGCCAGTCGCCGGGCGACGCGTCCGACGACGGCGACTGCTCTCTCGGCGACGTCCTCCCGGGTCCCAGCACCCACGACCCGGTCAACCAGGTCATCAGCTCGGAGGAAGTCGACAGTCTCACAGGGTGCCTCACGAGCATGCTGTCAGACCTCGAGGGCCGCGTGCTGCGGCTCTACCTCCAGGGGCTCAGCTACGAGCGCATCGCCAACGAGCTGGGCTGCGACTGCAAGACCGTCGACAATGCGCTCCAGCGCATCAAGCGCAAGGTCGACCTCCACCTCGAGAGCCGGCGGGTGCTGGGCTAGGCGGCCCTCCAGCCCCGCTTCTGAAGCCTCCTGAATGGCCCGGCGGCCGGCCTCCCGAACTGCACGGGGGGTCCGGCCGCCGGGCCGCGTACGGGTGCAGCGGGCGTCAGAACGTCATGAGGCTGACGTCGTGGCCCTGCTGCTGCACCAGCAGCTTGAAGTCGTGGGAGTTGCTCGCCACCTCGGCCGCGTCGTTCAGGGTGATCAGGCCGTCCTCGTAGAGTTTGAGCAGTGCCTGGTCGAACGTCTGCATGCCGTAGAAGTCGCCCTCTTTGATGGCGTCGCCGATGAGCGCTGCCTGGTCCTGGTCCAGGATGAAGTCTCGGATGCGGTTGGTGGTGACCATGACCTCGATGGCCGGCACGCGACCCTGACCGTCGGCGCGCGTGAGCAGGCGCTGCGAGACGATGCCCTTCAGGGTGCCGGCGAGCATGATGCGGACCTGCTTCTGCTGGTGCAGGGGGAAGAAGTCGATGATTCGGTTGATCGTCTCGGTGGCGTCGATGGTGTGCAGGGTGCTCATCACGAAGTGGCCGGTCTGTGCCGCGGTGAGCGCCGCCTGGACGGTCTCGGTGTCGCGCATCTCGCCGATGAGGATGTCGTCGGGGTCCTGGCGCAGCACGTACTTGAGGGCAGAGACGTAGGAGTCGGTGTCGAGGCCGATCTCACGCTGGTTGATGATCGACTTCTTGTCCTTGTGCAGCACTTCGATGGGGTCCTCGATGGTGACGATGTGGCGGCGAAGGGTGTTGTTGATGTGGTCGATCATCGCCGCCAGCGTGGTCGTCTTGCCCGAGCCGGTGGTACCGGTCACGAGGACCAGCCCGCGGGGCTCGAGGGCGAGGCGCTTGAGGATCTCCGGCAGGTGCAGTTCGTCGAACGACGGGATCTTCGTCGTGACCTGCCGCATCGCGATGCTGATGCTGCCGCGCTGGCGGAACACGTTCACGCGGAAGCGCCCGAGGGTGGGGGCCGAGTAGGCGAAGTCGATCTCGTTGTGCTCGCTGAAGCGGCGGATCTGCTTGTCGGTCATGATGGACGCGGCCACGTCCTTGGTGTCCTCCGGCGTGAGCGGCGGGTCGTCCATCAGGGCGAGCTCCCCGTCGACCCGCATGACCGGCGGGCTGCCGGCCTTGATGTGCAGGTCCGAGGCGTTGTGCGACATCATCTCGGACAGGAGTTCGTCGATCGGTCTCACGTGCGTACCCCAGGGCTCGGTTCGACAGGTCCTCTACCTGTTTCGGCAGGCGGCGCGAAAACCATACCCTCGAGGTGCGCTCCGTGCCGCCGTTGCCGGGGCGCGGTGGGGCGGGTCAGAAGCGGCCGCCGATCCACGCGTCGCGGCCGGTCCAGGTGCCGTAGCGCACGACGTCGCCGGTGTGCGGCGCCTCGATGCAGGTCGAGCCGCCCACGAAGATCGCGACGTGGTGGCTGAAGCTGGCGTTGCCGAAGAAGATGAGGTCGCCGGGGCGCAGGTCGCTCAGGGGGACCGGGATGCTGGCGCGCTGCTGGTCGGTGGCGCCGTGCCACATCTTGATGCCGATCTGCGCGTAGCAGTACATCGTGAGGCCGGAGCAGTCGAAGCCGCCCGGGCCGGCGCCGCCCCACACGTAGGGTACGCCGAAGTACCGGCTGGCGATGGCGATGACCTCGGGGTGTCCCGGGCTGTTCGGGTCGACGTCCGGGATAGGGCCGTTGTAGCCCATGAGGGCAAGCTTGGCGCGAAGCGCCGCTTTGGCCTGCATCTTCTTGATCTGCTTCTTGAGGCCTGCCGTCATGCTCTCGAGGTCGGCCTCAAGGCTGACGAGGCGCGCCCTCTCGGCCGCACGCTTCTCGACGAGCGCGTCGGCCTGGTGCCGGTCGGCCTTGAGGCGGATGCGCCGGTCCCTGATGTTACGCTTGTATCTCTTGATGGAGCGGGCGGTGTCGACGTCGCTGTTCCCGATGCGGCTCATGAGGTCCAGCTGCGTGACCAGTTCGTCGAAGCTCGTGGCGCTGAAGATCCAGTCGACGACGCCCGCGTCCCTGGCCTTGTACATGTTGACGGCGCGCTGCTCGAGCTGGCGGTTGGCGCGCCGGTAGTTGCGTCGCGCCACGTCGAGCTGGTGGGCGTTCTGCCTGATCTTCTCCTGCACGGTGGCGAGCTGCGAGGTCGCCTGGTTGAGGCGCTCGTTGGCGGCCTCGGTCTCGGTGTAGACGGATTCCAGGCGGGCCTGCACGGCCTTGAGCCGGGCCTTCTTGCGCGAGATGGGTGAAGCGGTGGCGGTGGCCGTGAACAGCAGGGCGGCGATGAACGCGACGGCGAGGAGCGTCACGAGGACGCGCCGGCGCGGGCAGGGGCGGGTCACGCTGTCGGTTCCTTTCGGGCGCGGCCTCGGGGCGGTCGCGCGGGCTGCGGTCGGGTGCAAAGGTAGGGACAGTATTCGACCCTCGGCGGCGTTCCCCTACGGAAGCGCCGCCGAGGGTCGAAGGAGAGATCTAGAGCCGGCCCCCGATCCAGGCGCCGCTGATGGAGCCGTAGCTGACGACGGCACCGGTGTGGGGCGCGTGGATCATGCTGCCGCCGCCGGCGTAGATGCCCACGTGGTAGCTGTAGCTGGCGCTGCCGAAGAAGACGAGGTCGCCCGGCTGGAGGGCGCTGATGGGCACCGGGGTGCTGGCGCGCTGCTGGTCGGTGGCGCCGTGCGAGAGGCCGATGCCGAGCTGCGCGTAGACGTACATGACGAGGCCGGAGCAATCGAAGCCGCTCGGGCTGGCGCCGCCCCACACGTAGGGTACGCCGAGGTAGCGCTGCGCGATGGCCACGGCGGCGGATCGACCAGACCCGCCGGGATCGGGGACGGAGCCGCCGGCGCCGGTGCCACCGCCGGTGGCGGGCGCCGCCGCGGCCGCCTGGGCCGCAGCCTGGGCGGCGGCCCTCGCCGCGGCCGCGGCCTGCTCCTGGAGGCGCTGGATGTCGCTCTTGAGGCCGGCCGTCATCTGCTCGAGCTGGCCCTGCAGGGCGAGCACTTCGTTCTTCTGGGCGGCGCGCTCTTCGACCAGACGGGTCGCGGCCTTCTTGTCGGCCTCGAGCTTGACCTTGCGGTCCTTGATGTCACGCTTGTACGCGGCGATGGACTTGACCGTGTCGACGTCGCTGTTGCCGAGGCGGTCCATCATGTCGATCTGGGTGACCAGCTCGTCGAAGCTGCTGGAGGCGAACAGGACGTCGACGATGCCGACGTCGCGCGTCTTGTAGATGCTCTCGGCGCGCGACTGGAGCTGCTTGTTCGCGACGTCGAGGTTGTACTGCGCTACCTTGAGCAGGTGCTGGTTCTGCCTTACCTGGTTCTGGACGGTGTGGAGCTGGCTGCTGGCCTGGTTGTACTTCTCCACGGCCATGTCGGCCTTGTGGTAGACGTCCTGGAGCTTGACCTGCAGGGCGCGCAGCTTGGCTTTCTTCTGCGCGATGGGGGAGGCTGAAGCCTGGGGCGCGAAAGCGGTGACGAGGAGGAAGGCGGAGAGGAGGACGAGAATCAGGACGTGACGTCTTCTACCGTTCACTCATCGCCTCCTTCAGCTGTGTCGCGGGGGCTGACACGCTTGGTTGAGGAGAAGCCTCCAGACTCAAGGCGAGACCCTACCACCCCGCCTCGCGACTGACAACCAGGGCTGGCCACTTTTTCGCCCGTCCGAGCCTATCTTCCTGCGTCGCTGCCGGCGCCGGCGCCGTGCGCCTGGCCAGGGGGCGTGGGCCGCGGCCACATGCGCTTGAGGGCCGCGATGAACGCCTTGTTGCGCTCGTCCTTGCGCCAGTTGCGCACGATGACCATGCCCCAGCTGTGGAACAGCAGGCGCTTGGTGAACTGGAACGTGAACACGTACTTGAGCCACGTGCGCAGCGAGTAGAAGCGGGCGTAGCCGCGCAGGGTCTCGATCTGCAGTTCGTAGGGCGTCATGCGGCGCGGC